>CAZZDT010000802.1:0-2702 GCA_964652435.1 uncultured Bdellovibrionales bacterium | reverse complement strand
CCCCTCTTTTATTGGCCGCCGTGAGCCTTTTCACCGTAGGTTGCGGCGAGCAAGCAAGCCAAGAAGAGCTTTTTGCCGCTTTAAACCTTGAAGCGCCTCCATGCACGGCAACATTCACTGAAGAATACGAAGTGAAAGACACCTGGGATGACTCACTCTTTACCGCCAGCATTGGCGACAAATTCATCGTGGCCAGCATCAGCGACTGGGGCGGCGATACCATCGCCGAGCTTTACTACCTCACCAGCGAAGGCGCTTATGATTTTGATATTGAAACTGCGGGTACCGATGTCAGTGCACTGCCCTTCGAACTCTCTTGCGCCATTGGCGAAAGTGAAAGCCGTCTTGGCGCATTCAATACCGTCACAGTTTACAGTGATGAAGAGTTAACGCAGCAAGCTTGTACGCTCGAGCGCGGGTCCTCGGCAATTGTTGGTGTGGCTTCGGGTTACCGACTGGTTTCCGACCTCTTTTCCGAGCCCATGATCTACGAAGTAGAGCTCGGCGGATTCAGTCAGGAATGCGGTGTTGGACAAGGCTACATGGAAGCTGAATCAACCCGCGTTTTTGGTACGTTCACCAGCTTAATTCCCATTATGCGCTACCAAACTGCCGCCAACTAAAGACATCTTCGAACTGCTTAAGTTGTTAAATTCACTAAGCAAATAACCGCCTCATAAAAAATTCTAAAATAGCCCAAAGTTCAGCGAAACTTTACGCGCGCTCACCGGTTTAAGCTTGCGCCCCCAAGCACACCCAACCACCGAGGAGCGCCCTATGCTATTTTCCCGTCTTCGCCCAGCACCATTGTTCTATACCGGGTTACTAAGCTTGGCGCTTCTCTGTGCTGGATGTGGTGAATCCCAAACAGATTCAGATGCATCCACCGATGAATCCAGTGAGAGCGGCTCTGAAGATGAAACCACAGACAACCCATCTGATGACTCAGAGGACACCACCAACCCAGACAACGGCGAGATAGAAGAAAGCAATCCAAACCTTGATGATACCTCCCTTCCCACTTGGGCCATGTGCCGCCAGATGTTTCTCGATGCCACCATGGACAACGACACCGAAACCATCTGCGACGAGCTTTATTTAGAAGCTCCTTTAGAGCGTCTCTACGGTATTCGCTTCATTATGATTCGAACGCAAGAAGACCAAGAAGCGTGGCTCGATGAGCGCATGGACTATATGCAAGCATTGTTTGAGCCAGAGGGCATTCGCTTTAACGTCAAGTCCATCGAAGACTTCAGTGACACAGCTGTGCCCGGCGCTACCGGTGACACCATCATTCGCGTGGGCGACGCTGCGGCCGATATCGCAAAGTTCATGGGCGTGGAGTTTACCGATGAAGAAACCGTTGTTGAGACATTGGCAGACACCCTGCGTGACCTTGGCGTCAATGAAATGCGCCTACGCAACCTAAGCCCAGAATCACAAATGCCTGACGCCATCTTCTGGAGCATCTTGGCCCGCACCGATCCAGAACACATTGTTCTGATTGTTACCGACGATATCGTTCCGGGCGGCGGCTCAGGCAGCAAAGCATCCCCTCCACCCGTAGACACCACCGACCCTAAAGCTGGGATTGTATTTCTCAATGGCAACAGCACGGGTGCCGGCCGTGACAACCCCATGGTGATGGCCCACGAAATGGGACACTACTTTGGATTGTTTCACACGTTTCATCAGCCCGAAGGAAACAGCGATATCGAGCGCTGCGAGTTTGAACCCGAAACCCGTGAAATGCAATTTGGCAACGACTTCTCCAGCATTGAGCCTAAGGACGCATTGCTAAACTACTGGGACCTGCAAGACAGTCCTACGGAAGTATACTTGCCCTACAATGCATCAGAGGAAGAAGTCGGTAATTTTGAAGCCTACCGCAAAGCACTTACCTTCTTTGGTACCGAACATCACTTTAGCTACAGCGGCAGCGGTGATGCCATCACCAGCAACGGTGAATATTGGGACCTCATGGAGTCCAACGAATCTGTCTACGTGAAAAACTTTATCGCCCGGGGCGCCAACAACTGCGACTGGCCGAGCAATTCAAACATGATTGGCTGCGAGATTGAAGGTGAGTTCATTCTGGGCACAGACCCACTCTTGGATGGAACAGTGGTTTTTCAAAATGGTACGGTAGGGAATTTGATGTCTTATATTTCCCCAGAAAACTCCATGGGTGCAGATCCCCATGACACCCTTCACCACGATCAGTTCATCGTTACCCGAATCACTTCCCACAGTGCTTCGCATCAAGCACTTCGAAATTATTCTTTGAAGTAAGCTTATCGGGCGCTTCATCTTCCCTTGGTAACCTCCCGGCTATTCAGAGATGAAGCGTCCAACCTCATAGTCCAGACTTTGGCTTAACCTTCTGGCTGCTCACATACGCCAGTAACTTCTTCTGGCTCGGTGCCTTCGTAGGCAGCGATGGTTGAGTTGTAGAGCTGGATGTAGTTGTCCATGTTGTACGCATTCATCTCTACGGCTGCATTACCCGCTTCACCGGCAATCATCTCAAAGGCAAAAAAGCGAAGCTCTGACCAATAACAAAGTCCCCGATTCTCCGGAGCCGTTGTTTTTTCGTAATGCAGAATGAAAGGACGGAAAAATTCATCAATGGTAAATGCCCCATCGTCTCCAACGGAACCATCGCTGTTCAGCAGATGCTTGTAGAGCTGTGAGTTCTCATA
>CAZZDT010000801.1:0-2704 GCA_964652435.1 uncultured Bdellovibrionales bacterium | reverse complement strand
TGACGAATAAATGTCGCATTGGGATTCGATTTTTGTAGGCCCTCGAACTCTTCATTAAAATCAGCACCCAAGCCATTCAAAACCCGAAGAGCGTCAGCCAACACAAGCCGCGGAACGGCTGTTCCGTATCGCTTTAAGTACTCGGTTTTGTATACCTTGATTGACTTCTTGTAATCGATCCAAGCGTCATTCAGCGCCGAAATCCCACCCTCGGTTTCCGCCAACTTTCCAGCCAACCAACGAGCGAACGCGTCGTCTGTATACGCACTGCGATTCTTCTTGAACTTACGGCTATACATCTCAAGCTTATTCGTCAGCTGACGGGCTTCGACTCTCGCTGCACCGTAATCGCCCAACCCGATGTAATTCAATGCGCCGACAAAATGAATCAGCACTCTTTCGAAATCCTCGCCCGCGTAAGACAGTGAGTTATCCGTAGTCAGGATAGCGCCGATGTTCTCGCTGATCGATTCGGTCCAGAGTTCCTGAGCCGCAATCTTTGCTTGCTCCAAATACGCGTTAGACTCCTTGAAACGCCCCGCTCCGTTGAGCACCATCGCCTTGTCCATAAAGAAAAGAAGGCGATTTTTCTCACTCTTATAAAAACTCTTTTTTGTAAGGTCGAGAAAATCATTTGCAGCATCATAGTTGCCCGAAACCAAATGGGGTCTCATTTTGACATAATGATTCTGCATATTCAGACCGCAAGCCTGAATACAGATAGCAACAACGAAAACGGATGCGATTTTCAATTTAGTCATGGCAAATTTTTACCACCGGACGCGGCTTTGGGAAACCAGTTTCTTAATCTCGTGATCACCAATCCATACCTTCTCGCCGGTACTGGAGTGAAGCATCTCCATATTTACCTTGTAGAGCTTGGCCTGTTTGCCGCGAACCTGGTCAAGAATGGAAGTCACCCGCACCGACACAACATAATCAGCCCCGGTTTCGTTGCCGACGCTTACGCTTGAATCATCACTCAATCGACCACTGACCGCCCGGTCCTGTTCTTCCTCAACGGCTCCAAGCTCAGCACCTTTTTGCGCCAATACCCTGGCCTTGCCGCTATTGATAACCGCCCGCTCAATATTCTTAATAAAAACCTGTGAATCGATATGCTCATCAGTTTTATTCACAATAGAACGAACACGAATGGCTGGCTTGCGTCCCTCTTCTTGGACAAAGTTTTGAATCCACGCAGATGCGAAACAATCACGAAGCAATGCGTCAGATACCATTCTAGCGTCCGTGTCGTTCCAATTGCCCGAGAGGTCGGTCTGGGAATCCGCTGCGACACGGGTCACCTGACGGCTACTGCCTCTTGTGCTGATGCACGCCATCATCGACATAGACAGCAATACACCCATAACAATCTTGATTTGTCTTTTCATTGCATTCACCTTTCTGCGATGGACGGGCTCAGCCCTATCTCATCCGCATCTCATCCATTAGATTTTCTAGTTCTCTAATCTGTTTCTGTCTCAATTGCTTTAGACTAAATGGCCTTTTTGGCGTCAGCACCTTTTGTTTCTTTTTCGCCTTGGCTACATCCAGCTTTTTACCGACCACTTTTTCCTTAGCCTTCGGCGGTGTTGACGTTGGCTTCACTGGCTCCTGACGAATCACGGACTCAGCTACCTTCGTCTCCCCATAGCCGGCTGTATGTCCAATCCCATTTAACCAGCGCACCGCTACCGATGACTTAAGGGCGAAGTTTACGTCTGTAATCGCAACACCATCCGCCGCCTTCCTAGATATCGAAGTGTTGATACCAATCATAGCTCCTGAGTCATTCAATAATGGCCCGCCAGAGTTACCTCGATTGATAGAAGCCTCAGTCTGAAACACATTCTTGCCTTTGACGCCTGAAAAATTAGAGATCAGCGTCGAAACCGTACCCGTTGTAAGGGTCCAGAGTCCCGCCTGTTCAGGATGCCCTATCGCGGTTACGTAGTCGCCGATTTCAACTTTTTCGGGATCAGCGAACGAGATCACCGGGAGACCTTTTGGCGCACTCTCAATCTTGAGTAACGCGAGGTCCAAATTTGCCGCAGGGCTGAACGCCACAACTTTGGCATTGTACCGATTGACCAAGTCCTTCTGGTTATCACCAGACAATTTCGGCGGTTTCAGGTACACATAAAGGGTAGAAAGAGGTTTGCCATCTGCCCCAATGACGACATGTGCGTTGGTAATGACATACCCTGCTGCGTCAATAATTGAGCCAGTCCCGCCAGACCCGCTTTTTCCGCCATTGCTTCCAAGGATAAGCACAACTGCCGGACCTGCACTCTTATAGACTTCCTTGGGCGACATCCCGAGGGCCTGAAACGGCAAGATCAGAACCAACAAAGCAACCCATGCACTGCGAATCATCATTAACCTCCGCAAAAAAAAACCTCCCGCCACGACTACGCGTCGACGAGAGGTCTTAACTCTATTCTAATCGATACGGATTAGCGTTTCGCTTCTTCGCGCTCTAAATCCATGTGAGCACGCTCAGCATTCTTTTTAACGTATTCCTTAACTTTACCGTTAAGCTCGTTCATCTTCTCAAGACTATCCGTGAAGGCACTCAGGTCGAGACGAGCAAGAGCGAAAACCGTACCGTCTGCAGGGTGGAACCAGTGGTCAACAACTTGTACACCTGAGAGCGTCTGCGCGCTGAACGTTTTGATAACGTTCTCAACATGCTGCTCTT
>CAZZDT010000800.1:0-2705 GCA_964652435.1 uncultured Bdellovibrionales bacterium | reverse complement strand
TGGACCCCGGTGACCTATTCGGTGAGGTTCTTCTCATAGGTTACAGCCCTATTCCCTGGGATAAGCCCATCCCTCCATTGGTGCAACCCAAAGCAGGCAAACTGCAACGCACAGTTTTTAGAGGCTCTGTCGAAAGTGATTTCGGTAAAAAGCTTCGCTGGACCCTTGAGAAATGGGCGGGCGGCGAAGCCAGCGGAACCTATCCACGTTCGGTCCTGCAAAATGAACCGGTCGAACTTTTTGCCAACCGCGACCCTGAGCGAACCGACATTCTCCACGAATATTTTGTTCCACCAACCAAAGTCGTCTCCTTTATCAAGCAGGCAGCCAGTATCGTTTCATCCTGCGAAACAGATTTACTCAATGTGACGGTACGCTCGGTGAACGAGGATAAAAGAAGTGTTCTGCGCTACGCCGACCAAGACATGTTTGCCCTGGTGATGCTCTTTAACTACGAGCGCACCCTTGAAGCCGACGAAGAAATGAGAGCCTGTACCGTGCGGCTTGTTGACGCCGCCCTTGCCCACAGCGGGCGTTATTACCTACCCTACCGTTTGCACGCCACCCAAGAGCAATTTGAAAAGGCCTATCCCCAAGCGCAAAGCTTCTTCAATGCCAAAGCAAAGTGGGACCCAGAGACTATTTTCCAGAGCGGTTTTTACCGGACTTACGGAAAGCGGATGATGCCCGCTGATTAAGCGAAGACTTCCTCAGATAAGCGAACCAAGCAGCATGGTTTTAATAACGTTTCTGAACCTGGATTCCACCCGTCTCTTCAGCCACTTGAACCCGAACATTCACGCCAATGTCAGTAAACCGGTGGCTGCTTCCAGAAGGCCATAGTACATCAAGCTGGGCAACGCTCTCACAGACACCCAGTCCGAACCACAACTCAGAGGGTTGTTGGGTCATAAAGCCATCGCCCACAGACACAATACGCTGCTGGCGTTTGCCACAGGCTTCCACAACCACCTTTGCGCCAATGGGGCTCACCCGAGAGTGTACGCCCTGAAGGTCCACCACCAAAAAAGAGTTGTTCGTCTCAAGGGTATTTTCAAAGTAATTCACTGAAGGACCAGCTTGGTTGGTAACAACCAAATCTAAATCACCGTCATTGTCAAAATCAGCCATGGCCACAGAACGACCATCTAAACGACTTCCCAACCCACTGGTTGTTCCAATCTCATGATAGCTGGATTCATCCTTTGAAAAGACTCGAGTTCGCTCATAACCATTGATGGAGTAACCCAACTCTCGAACAAGGTGGCTGTGGTAATCACGCATCAAATCCGAGTTGTCGGTGTCTCCTTCAAGTTCGGGCATCAACACGTGACGCCAAACGAGGCTTCATGTGTCTTTCTCTCGTTTATTCGAGATAAACCCATTGAGAACCATCAAGTCCAAATCGCCATCGAAATCGGGGTCGAAAAACAAATGCCCCCATGCCCATAAGCCATTATCAACGCCTTTATCCTTCGCTACGCTGGAAAACACCCCATTCCCATCATTCTCGAAAAGAGAATTCCCACTTACAAAATCCTCAGCCCACTTGTATTTGAGAGTGATGTTCTTAGACTTGGAAGACTCTAAAATACGTTTTCCGGCATAAGAATAGATGTTCGAAACATAGAGGTCCAAGTCCTGGTCATTGTCGTAATCAACCCAAGTGGCGCCCATGCCATTGCCCCAACCTTCAACACCGCGTTTTTTTGATTCATCTACGAAGTTAAGCCCTCCATAATTACGATAAAGCTTATTGGCACCAAAATCGTTCGTCACGTAAAGGTCGGGCCATCCATCGCGATCAAAATCGGTAAATGAAGCCGCCAAAGTAAAGCCAGGCCTTTGTTCTTGAAGGGCCACAGCAGCTGTCACATCTTGAAACTTTAGCCCACCTCTGTTGCGCAAGAGACGATTATCATCGCCCACTCCATCGAAGAATTCTTCAGCCCCGACGTAATCTTCAAAGCCTCTGTATTTAATCAAATAGATGTCGACCAAGCCGTCTCTGTCATAATCAGCAAAAGTGGCCCCATACCAAGGGCCCTCTTCCAAAGGTTTATCCAGCGTGTATTCAAGCTCAACAAATTTGTCGTCTCGATAGCCGAATATTCTTAAAGGGGTGCTTTTCTCGTCCCAAGGCTTCCCGTAACTGATGGACACCATCTCGGCACCGCCCGAATTATTCAAATCCACAAAATACATGGCGGTGGGCCAAAAATTGAGGTCGAGTAAATCCGACGCCGTTCCAGAGCCACTCTTCAATAAGTCGGGAATTAAGTCCTTAGATTGATTCTCAAACACACCCTCCCCGTTGTTGACGAACATCTGAGGGGCGAAATTATTTCGAACCGATGCGACATCAAGGTCTCCATCACCATCCCAATCCCAAACCGACACAAAAGCAGTGTTGTCAATTTCCAGGGCTCTCGCTCGGGGAATCATCTCACCTAATAAGCGGTCATCCCGCCGCAGAAATAAGGGTTTTCCTTCTTCTCGGTATAGCAGCTCACAGTCCATTGAACCGATTACCCAATGACTCGCTGCAGAACTCAGGACGACCGCACTGCACTCTAGATGATGTGCTTTTCGTATATCTTGGTGGCCACCACCAAACTCCCACTCGATTGCCAAGATGATTCCATTTTTACCATCCTTCGGTTCATCAAGCTCTTTCACTTCAGTGACATGCCATTCCATAGAAT
>CAZZDT010000799.1:0-2705 GCA_964652435.1 uncultured Bdellovibrionales bacterium | reverse complement strand
GCGGTCAACCCAAACGGAGAGCCCTCCGTTGCAGTAGGCCTGATGACGGGACAGAGCAAAATTACCGTCCAGACCAGCCAAGCCGCAATCATCGATTTTTACGAAAAGAGCGTCCACAAGCGCACTGAACTATCCGGCGACCATCGTATACAGGCCACGGTCATCGAATCCACGCCGGCTCAAACCAGCCTCTTCGTTCAGTTCGAAACCATCGACCACAAGGAACGCAGTAACGTTCCTCAGACCCTTGAAACTTGGCGTCAACGGGGCTTTCCAGATGTCAAAGCGCTTGAAGACGGAACCGTTCTTGGGGTTGGAGGCAACGTCATCGATACCCGAAACGTGAGAATTATTAATCGGGTGACCTCCCAGTACCAGGCCGACCAAACAGTCGAACGGGTTTATAAAAACTACAATATCCGTGCCTCCGTTCAGCGTCGCTTGCACCGTCGTCCATGGGGCCGGCTTCAACTCCTTCTCGACGGTCGCCCCTTGGGTGAAGCCACCAGCTATATTCGAATCAGCAACAGCGATCCCCAATCTTCTCTACGCGTGAATCGAGTAGAGTACGGAAAAGGGTACAAATGGCATAGTTTCCAAGCCCGCGACTATCGAGGCGACATTTATCTCGTGGTCGACGGCGATGGAAAACTTGCCGCAGTCAATGTGCTTGGAGCCGAATCCATCCTCGCCGGTGTGGTTCCGTCCGAACTCTTTTCCACCGCCCATCCCGAATCCCTCAAGGCCCAGGCCGTAGCAGCACGTAATATCCTCTTCTCTCAGCTCGGCCGCAGACATCACGCAGATCCATTTCACCTCTGCTCGGCGCAACATTGCCAAGTATACGGCGGGATTACCAAAGAGAAAGCAACCACAACCAAAGCGGTACTGGACACCACTGGCATCGCACTTTTTAAACACGGGCAGCTGGTAAGCACCAATTACTCCTCTACCTGTGGAGGTTACACCGAGCACAACCATTTCGTCTGGGGGGACAGCCCCAACCCCGCCCTCAAAGCCAAGTCAGACCTCATTGAGTCCGTTCCTGAGTTCGACCATGGGCTGCATTCGGGGAATATTCGACAATGGCTCGACCACCCGCCCAAAACTTACTGCAACCAAGCGACTAAAATGCGGGCGTCCACATTTCGTTGGTCTAGACGGTACGGGCCTCAAGAACTCGTTGAAATAATTCAAAATAAAGCACCTCAAATCGGCAGACTCCAAGATGTTCAAATTGCCGGACGTGGTCCTGGAGGCCGCGTCAAAAGCCTCAAGCTCAAAGGCACCTTAGGGCGACACACCATCCACTACGAACTTCCGATTCGACGCTTCTTCAACAATCTCAAAAGCGGGACATTTGTCATCAACCAAGAAAAGGACGCCAACGGGTTGGTCCAAGCACT
The DNA here is from genome assembly GCA_964652435.1 of uncultured Bdellovibrionales bacterium. Taxonomy (GTDB): domain Bacteria; phylum Myxococcota; class XYA12-FULL-58-9; order XYA12-FULL-58-9; family JABJBS01; genus JABJBS01. The sequence goes on along the minus strand of CAZZDT010000799.1, from coordinate 1,299 downwards.
CCACTTTAAAGGCGGTGGCTGGGGCCATGGTGTAGGTATGTGCCAAATGGGCGCCATTGGACGCGCCGAGGCTGGCCAAAGCTTCCGCCAAATATTGGATCACTATTACAACCGTCCCGCTTTGAAGAAGCTTTACGAAAAATCCAGCTTAGCCACACCCTAACCCTTTGCTCTTCCCAATCTAACCTCCATGCTGTACGAGGCTTCCATGAGTTCGACAAACCAAAAACCGATTCTAGTAGGTATCGCCGGTGGAACAGGATCCGGCAAAAGCACCGTTGCCGCCAACATCGCGGCGGGCCTGCCGGCCGATAAAGTCGCGGTGATTGACCACGATAGCTATTACAAGCATCACCCCGATATGCCCATGGATGAGCGAGAACTTCTCAACTATGACCATCCAGACTCATTGGACAACGAGCTGTTCATCCAACACCTCGATGCTCTTCGAGCGGGGCAAACCGTAGAAGTCCCAAACTACGATTTTCGTACCCACTCTCGAACGGAACAAACCAGAACACTGCCACCAGCACCCGTGGTTATTGTCGAAGGTATTCTGGTCTTTGTGGATGAGGCCATTCGCGACCGCCTGGATGTAAAAGTCTTTGTTGATACGGATGCAGATATTCGGGTGATTCGACGTATTCGACGCGATATGGAAGCGCGAGGTCGAACGTTTCAACAAGTGCGGGAGCAGTACTACAAAACCGTTCGCCCTATGCATTTGCAATTTGTTGAACCCAGTAAGCGCTGGGCGGATATCATTATTCCAGAAGGCGGCAACAACCGCGTCGCACTCGACTTAGTGCTTGGAAAACTTCTACAGATTTAATTGAACTTAAAGGCCCGACGGGTTTGGGCCATCACGTCAGACCAGCCGCCCACATAAGGCAAAGCCATTGCCACAACCAATGCGATATTCAATGGGTAGAGCACCATTGAAAAGTTCACGCCTTCTGCTTTTGGAAAACCAAACAAAGACAGCCCGAGAACAATGGCTGCCTGATAGGTTCCTAGAAAGCCAGGGGCCGATGGAAGCATGATTGCAAACACCAGAATACAAAGTATGAGCGGTGCGGCCACCCATGGGAGCTTCATGCCACAGGCTGCCGCTAAGCCAGCAATCACCAACGCGTTTGCACCCCAATAACCAACCGTAGCGCCAAAAACCGCCAGGATATTTCGTGGCCCCTGAAGCACTTGAAGGCCGGCCACAAAGGCTTCCATCAAGGCCCACACTTTAACCCACAATCCTGGAGCCAATTTGCCCAGCGTGTTCTCTCCGACAACACGCACCCA
>CAZZDT010000798.1:0-2705 GCA_964652435.1 uncultured Bdellovibrionales bacterium | reverse complement strand
TTCAACCAGCGGCGGCGCTTCGACCTCAGCCGGGGCAACCGCTGCCGCGCCAGGATCCACCTCTTTGGCTAAGTCCGCTGAAGACCACGAATCATCTGTTGGCAAGGCTTCTTGTTTGACCCGTTTGCGTTTCTTACCTGGAGCCGTCCACTCACAAGAATCCATGAGAATCACCAAAGCGGTGACCGATTCGTAATTGCCCCAAAGAACCCGGCGGCTTTCCGCATCGCCGCCAACCACCCGCAACACTTCGCCGGCGCTCAGCTTGAGATCGACAAAATCACCGTTGTCTTGGGTGATCACAAAATCAATGGCACGCTCTAAGGTGCAAACACTGCCCACTGCCTGCGCGTGAGCCGCGGCTGGCAAAATAAGCAAAGCGCAAATCAGCGCACTGAGAATCCCGTATGCTTTTAACAAACCCGTGGCCTCCTGGCTCTATTATGCTTGGCAACTGCTTCACTGGCAACTCCAGGCTTCACTTTGCCAATTCTCGGAATTCTGGCAGAATCAGACCATGCATCGAATAAGCACGCTGCCTCTTTGGCCAACTCTCATCCTTGTCGCCCTCACCAGTCTTACCTTGGGCGCCTGTCAGCTATCCTTTGAGCTTCCAGAGGACAGCCGCCTCAACTGCGATAGCAATGCTGATTGTCCCGATGGCTATACCTGCTCGCTTAACTTTCGAGTCTGCGTCACGGCTGAACCGACCTGCGGCGATGGTGTGGTTGAGTTTCCCGAAGATTGCGATGTAACGGAGATGACTGCGGAGTGCGATATCAATTGCACTACACCCGTATGCGGCGACGGTATCCACAACCCTTTGGCGGGCGAAGCCTGCGACGATGGCAACACCAGCGACGATGACAACTGCTTATCCACTTGCGAACACTCGCCTCGCTTTTGTGGTCCCGATGCCGTGGACTGTACCGTCTTATTCACACCAGAAAATGCTGTACCCGCCTGCGACGGCACCCAATGCACCTTTAAGTGTGTTGAAGGCTTCTGCTTTGACGATGCCGCCCAAACTTGCGTGGGTCTTGGCGCCGTTTCTCCCGATGATGCATGCATGACTTGCCAGCCCAGCATCAGCACCGCGGGATACACGGCATCTCCTGGAGCACTTTGCGACGATGGCGCTGCCTGTACCTTTAACGACACCTGCCAATCAGATGGTAGCTGCGCCGGTGAGGCATTGCTTTGTGAAAATGAAGAAGGTGCCTGCGGCGGTGTGGCCTATTGCGATGGCACCGAGGTTTGCCAGTATTCCTATCCCGGCAGCGAAGCCAGCTGCGACGATGGTGAACTTTGCACCCATACCGATACATGCACCGGGAACGGCGGCTGCAGTGGCATCAGCTTCAGCTGCAATGGCCACGGACGATGTGCGGGCAATGCTTTTTGCCAATGCGATTTAGGCTACACCGGTGACTTTTGCGATACCTGCGCGGAAGGCTTCGAAGACCAAGATGGTACCTGTGTGTTCCTAAACAACGGAAATGTGGAAGGCTTAAATACACAAGTCTTAATACCAGCCGGAAGCTTCACCATGGGCTCGCCCAACTCCGAGGTTGGCCGTGGCGGCGATGAAAACCCTCAACGCACGGTAACCATCACCCGCGACTTCTACATGCTCACCCACGAAGTCACCCAAGCAGAATGGTCGGCGCTCTTTAGCATCAATCCATCGTTGGATCATGAAATCCTGCAATGCCCCCTTTGCCCCGTAGACAGCCTAAACTGGTACGAGGCGCTCTTTTACGCCAACTTCAAAAGCAACGCCGAAGGCTTGGAAACCTGTTACAGCTTCAGTGATTGTGAAGACAACGCCATTGGCACGGGCCAAGAATGCCTCGATGTGGTCTTTCAAGGTTTAGACTGTTTGGGTTATCGCTTGCCCACCGAAGCAGAGTGGGAATATGCCGCCCGAGCTGGTACCAACACCGGTTTTTATTCAGGCCCCAACACCACCACTGGTGGGTCTCCCGAGCCCGCACTCAACGACATTGCTTGGTACTACGCCAACACGCCCGCCGAGACCCACAACATCATTCAAGGCAAAGAACCCAACGCCTGGGGCCTTTTTGATATGTCTGGGAATGTGGCCGAATGGGTTTGGGACTATTACTCCCTGGATTACAGCAACAGCGCTACCACCGACCCTCTCGGGCCCAACATTGGGCCACCCAATAAGGAAGACTCACGGGTGCTACGCGGCGGCTCCTGGAGCAGTTTTCCCCAGGATTGCCGTTCTGCCAAAAGGGCCTACAACTACGATGGCGGCGGTGCCAACGTGCTTGGCTTTCGTGTGGTTCGCACCGCGCCATAAGCACAAATACCAACAAGGCGCACCCCAAGCCTTTACTCTCTCTTCTCTGCCAGATACCTCTGAGCCAGCCCAACTGGTTTTGAGAGGTATTTTCGATGCGCAATTCATTTTTGGCAGCTTTTCTATTGGTCTTCACCTTCGGCTGTGCCCATGGGCCGAATCCTAAACCAGCCACCCATCCCGACGATGCGGTGAATGCCCTACTGGATGAAGATTACGAAGCCACCATGAAAAAATACCCCACCTGGGCCAGCATGCTGGGAGACCGTCGCTACGACACCGAACTCACCGACAACAGCCCCGAGGGCATTGCCAAGCGACGTGCGGCTACCAAAGAGATGCTCGCCCGGGCCAAAGCCATTTCCACCGAAGGTCT
>CAZZDT010000797.1:0-2710 GCA_964652435.1 uncultured Bdellovibrionales bacterium | reverse complement strand
CTCAACACCCTGTTTTTGCGGGATATTCAGTCTTGGCCTCGTGAACTCCAGACTCCAGGAGTATGCAGGAATGCACCAGGGTTTATCATATGTTTATCATACCTTAAGGTAGGAATTGGGAGCTTGAGTGGGTCGACTACGGCGACAACAGGACCCTCCCTAGCCTTCCCTTAAAAGCCAAGGCAAATTAGAATCTAGTGCGAGTGTGCTGGTCGTAGAACGGAGTCTACGAAAGTAGACTTACTCCACTGAGCTAGTATTTGTAGAAGCCGTAGAAGTTCTTTTGAAGTTTCCATTTCATATACTATCGAAGCTCAGGTAAGAGTGCCAAGACTTCATCCGTAATCCAGGGAGAACGCGCTTTTTCGGCGCGAATCGTGCCCAAAACCGAATTCTGAATGGCATTAGACATCAGGGTCACCGATCCCGCTTCACCGTCTTCACCCAGTTCTTGAGCAATAGCTGCCGGAGATAGACCTTCGAAGAACTTCTTGTATTCACCAGCAACCTCTTCGGGTGTTCCACCTTCCAGAGCAATATAAGCCAGACGGATACCCAAGTTTGCCCCAGCCTCTTCCCCAATCTTGATCGCGAGTCCTTCAGCATCTTTGGGAAGGTTCTCGTATTGGTCGTGTTTCACGGTCCGCACAACGCTGTTGATAGCGCGAACACCTAACTTCACGCCCTCTGGAACCGGAATAGGCTCTAGAACAGCATCAAACACGATATCGTGCGCCCGGCTCTCCAGCCTATCAAGCTCAGATTGTTTCATGCCATACTCAGCCTTCAGCTCCGTGGCATTCCAACCCTTCTTCGCCACAATATTCATGGCCGCTTCATTGTCGTAAGTAAAAATGTAACCTATGCCCAAAGTGGAAACTCTGAATGCTGTTTGGGCTGCACTGCCAGCATCTAGAAAACGCTCCATCTTGCCGTCTTTATAGAGTTGGTCAAAGAAGAGTCGCAGCTCGCTGTAATCCATGCCGTCAACCAAGGCAGCCGCCAACAATTCATCATGCTTATAAAAGAGTGGGTTATCCACCAGCTCACCCACAAGCTTTGCCCGAGTCTGCGGTCGTAAATCTGAATGCCTGAGTAATTCACACAACTTTTTCAAATCACGGGTTTCGCCCTTGGACATCACGGGCTTGAATGCCACTCCAACCAAGCGGGTCAAATCATCGCCCGTGACTTGCATCATCGCATCATCGAGCTGAGCTGTTTTGCTATGCCCCCAATCCCGTATGGTCTTTCCGTAACCTAGACTATTCAGTGCCGCCTCAACTTGGTCGGGCTGCTTACTCGCAATCGACTTAAGGTACTCTAAATCTTGCACTGCCCCCGGTTTGGAACGAAGAGTCTCTCCTCGGCGCTGATGAGGTTTCCCAGCGGCTGCATCCTCCTCAAATCGCTCGAGTACCTTTTTCACTGAATCCGAGAGCCCCGTCCCCATTGAACCAAGCACGGTTTCACGTTCTGTCGGACTTAATTCCGCCAGAAAAGCTTCCACCACACACACATTGATATTCGAGTAATCGGCAGCCTCTCGATAACTTAAGGCATCCGCCCGCGTGAGGAACGTACTCAGGTCACCCTGCGAAACAAGTTTCGCCAATTCATTACTTCTAGACCGAGGAAGCTTCGGTGGACCGAGCCTTGACGACGATTTCGCTGAAGCAAGTGCAAGTTGAGCATCTCGAACAACAGTGGTTGCAACTTTCCCATCTCCCAACGCATTCACCCACGATGCGATCTCAGTTTTTGGAACAATACCCAGCTTTTCAAAATAAGACACCGCGGCATTAGCCGGGTTACCCGCCAAAGACTCATACTTTTGCGCCTCTTCTAGACGCTGGCCCACAAAGTCCGTATCCAAAACGCTCTTGGCGGCCGCCGACTCTGTTGCCTTATGCACTTCCAAGGCACTGGCCACATCCAACTGATCGCTGCATGTAGCCAGCCATTGCGCGTTGAGGTCCATCACCTTTTTACGCGCGGCTTTCACATCACCCATGGCGGTATCGTCTCTCGAAAGTGCCCCCAATGCACTTCGATACTCAGAAACCGCATCCAGTGTTTGCTGGGTAAGTTCTGGCTCTATCGTGGCCAGGGCATTGGCCATATTGGCGGTGTTTTCCACCAAAGCACTGCTGCGTTCGATTTCTCGATAGACCGGAAGTCTTTGCACGATATTGGAAAAAGTTCCGTGCAAAACTTCATAATTTGGAGTTTTGACCTGCAACTGATCCTGAGCATTCATCCTAAGGGTGGCAAGTTCAACACCCAACGCATCCGGCAAGACACCGCGAATGGCATCCGTATTCGGTAAAGAATTCAAGAGCTCCCAACTTAAATCCGTATCACTTTGCACATCGCCCATTCGTGTTTTCGCCACCTCGTCCAGCGCCACCAATTCTCTTTCGAGCGCGTCCATGGCTTGATCCAACAAAAACGGATCCGGCGATGCACTGTTAAGCTGGGCACTCACTTCTTTTATTAGATTCCCCACCTGAATTCGGTCTTCTGTTTTAAGCAGGCTACCAAATTGTTTAAATTGGTCGAGTGCAGCCTTGGCAAAGCCCGTGGCAAATAGAAGTTGTGGAGTCCGGCCATCCTGAACATAGCTAAAACGAAGTGGCAGCTGACCCTCTTTAATGGAGTTCATCCGCAACTCGACGGCTCTATCTTCCTCCGGAACCAACATCGCGAG
>CAZZDT010000796.1:0-2719 GCA_964652435.1 uncultured Bdellovibrionales bacterium | reverse complement strand
CAAGGAAGACGCTCACTAATTCTTTCAAATCTCACTCATTTTACTAAGACTTAATTCTTCTATATTGAAAACTAGGAGTTCATCGTGGCAAACTCGAATGAAGCAAAGCTGACCTATGCCAAGGTCACGGAAGACATTCTCCGGCCAATGTTCAAATCCTCCGCTGGATACTTTGCACTGCTCGGTTTAGCGGTCGCAATCATGGTGTATGGTGGATATTGCTGGTACTTCCAGCTCACTCGTGGTTTGGGTGCCGCAGGGTATCAGCCTCCAGTATTTTGGGGAGTATACATTACTACCTTCGTGTTCTGGGTAGGTATTGGTCACGCGGGAACACTGATTTCAGCGGTTCTCTACCTCTTCCGACAAGATTGGCGAACAGGTATCAACCGATTTGCTGAAGCCATGACAATCTTTGCGGTTGTCTGCGCTGCGGTTTTCCCTGGCATCCACGTTGGTCGTGTTTGGGCTGCTTACTGGCTCTTCCCACTTCCTAACCAAATGCAAATGTGGCCGAACTTCCGAAGCCCACTGCTTTGGGACGTTTTCGCCGTTGGAACTTACGCAACAGTTTCTCTCTTGTTCTGGTACTTTGGCTTGATTCCTGACCTTGCAACCTTGCGAGACCGCGCCGCAACCAAGTTCCGTAAACTTGGCTATGGTATCTTCTCCCTGGGTTGGTCTGGTTCAGCACGCCACTGGCACCGATATGAGCGGGCCTACATGATTCTAGCGGGTCTTGCGACTCCACTGGTTCTTTCGGTTCACTCGGTTGTATCGTTTGACTTTGCGACTTCACAGCTGCCTGGTTGGCACACCACAATCTTCCCACCCTACTTTGTTGCGGGTGCGATTTTCAGTGGTTTCGCCATGGTTGTAACGCTCTCTGTTCCAGCAAGACATGTCTTCGGGCTTAAGCACATTATTACGGTGCGTCACCTCGAAAACATGAACATGATTATCCTCGTGACGGGCTCCATGGTTGGTTACGCCTACGCGATGGAATTTTTCATGGCTTGGTACAGTGCCAACAGCTACGAAGGCTTCGCGTTCGTTAACCGAGCGTTCGGTAGTTACTGGTGGGCATACTGGATCATGGTTAGCTGCAACGTTATCAGTCCACAGCTTTTCTGGTCTCGCTACATGCGAACCACGCCAATCGCCATGTGGATCGTTTCGATTTTCGTAAACATCGGAATGTGGTTTGAGCGTTTCGTTATTACGATTACCTCGCTGCACCGTGACTTCTTGCCATCAAGTTGGGCGTACTTCACCCCGACGAAGGTAGATATCATGATGCTCATCGGAAGTTTCGGACTCTTCTCAACACTCTTTCTCCTCTTCCTACGCTGGTTACCAATCGTAGCCATCGCAGAAGTTAAGACGATGTTGCCCGAGTCACATGTTCACCACGACGATCACCACTGATTGAGACGAAGAAAGTACAGACTATGAGTACAAATTCTGAACAACTTGAAGATTTCGGTGTTCTCGCTGAGTTCGAAAACGTTACCGATATCGTTCGCACGTGTGAGAAAGTTCGTGACGGGGGTTATACCCGTTGGGACAGCTACTCACCGTTTCCTATCCACGGCATTGACCCAGCAATGGGCATCAAGCCGACGAGAATGCCATGGCTGATCTTCTGCATGGGTATTACGGGTACGTTCACAGGTTTATGCCTGCAGTACTACATGAATGCTTATGACTATCAGTACATGCTCTCTGGAAAGCCAATCTTCTCATTGCCGGCCAACGTACCGGTTATGTTTGAATTGACGATTCTCTTTGCAGCGCTGACAACGTTCTTCGGAACGCTGATCGTGAATGGGCTTCCCCGATTCTACAACCCGCTTTTCAAGGTTAAAGAATTCGCGCGAGCAACCAACGACAGATACTTCATCTGTATTGAAGCTGCAGACCCACGCTACGATGCCGAAGGACTCAAGCAGTTCTTTATGGATAATAAAGCCATCTCGGTTCAGGTTGTGGAAGACGACTCCAAGATCAACGCAGCGGTTCCTGAGTTCATCAAGAACTTTGCAGCGGCGGGTTTTGTTGCCGGTTTGATTCCTCTGGCAATCATTTTGTATGCACGCGTTGCAACGAAAGAAATGCCAAGAATTCACCCCAACCCGAACATGGACTTCCAAGAGAAGTTTAAAACCCAAACGGAAAACCCACTCTTCAAGGATGGTCGTTCTATGCGCTACGCAGTAGCTGGAACCATCCCATCCGGAGAGCTGAAGTTCGACGACCACTTCAACCGCGGTCTCGTGGATGGAAACTGGGCGGAAACTTTCCCGAAAGAAATCGTTGTAACCGACGGCCTTCTTCAGCAGGGACAAAAGCAATTCAACGTGAACTGCTCTCCTTGCCATGGCGAAGCTGGTTACGGTGATGGTCTGGTTCACCGTAAGGTTCTTACCGAGCCCGACGAGCATCCGACATGGGTTACACCAAGTTCGCTTCACCAAGACCACCTGCGTAGCCAACCTCACGGAAAGCTATTCAACACGATTACCAATGGTATTCGTAATATGCAGGGCTATGGTCATGCGATACCAGAAGCGGATCGTTGGGCAGTTGTTGCCTACATCCGAGCCCTTCAGAGAAGCCAATACGCCAAGCTTAAAGATGTTGAATCCGACAAGCGCACGCAGTTGAAATAAGACCGGAGATTACGATGGGTGGCCACGCTAAGACACCAGAATATACT
>CAZZDT010000795.1:0-2722 GCA_964652435.1 uncultured Bdellovibrionales bacterium | reverse complement strand
GCCGAGTCTCTGGCAGTTGCCAAGGTTGATACGAAAGGACGCATGGGCGGCGGAAAGTCCAATTATGGGGCTGGTGTGAAGTTGGATAAACGTAAAGAACGCAAAGCTGTTTCTCTTTCGACTCCCACGATTATGGGGGCCTTACCTCGAGAAGTGGTTGAGCGGGTGATTCGCGAGAACAAGAATCAGATCCGATATTGTTATGAGGTCGAACTTCAGCGCCGTCAAAATTTGGCAGGTAGAGTCTCGGTTTCCTGGGTTATTTCGTCTTCCGGTCGGGTCGCTCGCGTCAAAATTACCGATTCCACCTTGGGGAGTAAACGAACCGAAAAATGCATCGCGCGCCGCATCAAAACCTGGCAATTTCCCAGACCGGCTGGTGGCGGTGTTGTAACTGTCAATTATCCCTTTATTTTCAGGTCAGGCTGAGATCGCTGACCGCTGGCCTTTCCCAAGCCATCTTGGCGGCTGGAGCTGACCTTTCGAAGCTTTTACCCACCATTCGGGACGAAAGTTTCCTAGAACCAGCCTGGGGATTTGTTTATAGTGAAAAACCTTTTACTTCCGCGGAGAAGAGACCATCGGTATGGGGGATTTAGACGTCCATCTAGATCGGCTTGAGGAAAGCCCCGATGACGCCCAAGCTCTGAGCGCAGTGGAAGAGATCTATACTCAGGACAATCGCCTGGGAGACCTCGCTAAACTTTATGATGTGTTGGCCGCTCAAGTAGAGCCAACCATGGCCGCCAATTTATGGATGCGCGGGGCCAAGCTTTATATCGAAGCTCTTCAACAACCGGTGCACGCTGAGCCTTACCTTAAGCAGGCACTCCATGCTGACCCATCGGACCAAGATGCTTCGCGCACTTTACGTCAGCTCTATTTAGAGCGCGGCGCAGTGAGTGAGTGTGTTGAGCTTTATGAGAAAGAGCTTCGTTCACAGGATGCTTCCCCAGATGTTTCCGACGGCTGGGTAGAAATAGCAACGCTTTGCGTGAACCGATTAAAGGACCATGGTCGGGCGTTAAATGCTCTCGAAGAGGCGATCACCGCTGATGGTTTAAACCCTGAGCCTTACCGGGTTCGCGGCATTATTCACGAAGAACGCGGTAGACCTCGATTGGTTTTTGATGCCTTGCTTAATGAGCTTCGGGTGGGCGGTCTGGATGAAACCAGGCTAACCCGTCTTCGTGAATTGACGCAGGAAATGGTGAAGAAGCCTCGCTTGCATGCATTGGCATCCCAGGGGGCACAAAAGCTTGCGGAAATTCGAGACGACGACCCGGTAGCGCTCACGGTTCAGCATGAGCTGGAGCTGTGCCGAAAAGATTGGAAGTTGAAGGTATTAGAGCTTGATGGCCGAGCGATGCATGTATCCATTGCTGATGAAAAAGAAGCAGCTCGCCTTTGGCTTGAAGTGGCTGAATTGCAGTTGGCCTATGGTGAACATCGCGATGCAGCGCTGGTTTCTTTAGATAAAGCTTTGGGTGCGTCTCCTGGGGATGAAGATGGTCTTGCTCTGCTTCGGGATGTTTATGAAGAGAACGGTCGTTATGGAGCCTTGGCCGAAGAACTCGAGAAAATGGCGGGCACCGTCAAGAGCCAGTCTCAGTCCATAGAGCTAAGTTTTCAAGCGGCTCAGCTCTATGAGGAAGAACTGGGCAATACGGCCGCCGCTGCGCGTCTGTATCGACAGGTGCTGGAAAAAGAACCTGAGAGCGACCGAGCTACGGATAAACTGGCCAACTATTATCTTGAGAACGGTCAGGCCGAGGAAGCACTGCGAGTTTTGGAACCCTTAACTCAAAATGAGAATGTTGGGTTGCCTCTTCGAATTGCCGGTCGATTGCGGATGGCCAGTATTTGTGAGAACTCCCTTGATGACCATTCACAGTCTCTATTGAATCTCGAAGAAATTCTGGCTCTCGAGCCAACCCATAAACGGGCCGCGGCAGCGCTGGAGCAAGCTTATCGAGAAGAAGGTCAAGAAGAAGGGCTGGCCCGGTTGCTCACATTACGTCTAGACGCCGTTGAACCACGATTGCGCATGTCGATGATGCAGGACCTTGGGGAACTCTATGCTCATAAGCTTGAACGACCCGATGAGGCCATAGATATCTGGGGCGAACTCTACGAGGTCAATGCCAGTTCTGAGCTTCGAGAGTCGCTGCAAGCTTTGGCGATTAACCCTGAACGAGCTCGGGTTGTTTCTGGCTTTCTAAGCCAGGGAGCCGATGCCATTTTTGATGGTGACCTGAAGCAAAAAGAGCTCGCTGGATTGGCTAACTTTCAAGAGTATGTGGTCGAAGATTATCAAGCCGCACTTGGTTCCCAGCGCAAAATTTTACAGGTAGGCGCCGGAACTGACGAGGGATATGACGCTATCAGTCGCTTGTTGATGCGTCTTGCTCCTGCGGGGCAGGCCGCGGAATACTTTCAAGACCAAAGTAAGGAGGCGGTGGACCCACGTGAGCGCGTTGGTACCCTCCATCTTTTGGCTGGTGCTTACAAGGACTCGGAGCAGTTTGAAGAAGCTGCTGATGTGTGGCGCCGTATCTTAGATATCGAACCCACGGACACAGCCTCTTTTGAGTCTTTGAGTCAATTTCTTCGGGATTCAGAAGAATTTGAAGAACTTATCGCTCGGCATGAGTCACGCATAAGTCACCTTGAAGTGGGCGAAGAGTCTGGATTGGCGTGCCGAGACCTTGCCAAGATCCTT
>CAZZDT010000794.1:0-2724 GCA_964652435.1 uncultured Bdellovibrionales bacterium | reverse complement strand
CGATGGGTTGTGAGCTATCGCTGGCCACCACGCCAGCAGAGTTGGATGAGTCGCCAACTTTCATACTTGAATCCCCCAGTATGGCTATGGGCTGGTTGTTGAACAAATGAGGTTTAATCAGCCCGACGCTACCTTTGAGCATCCCATAGGACTGGGGTGAATGGTAGCGTTTGACCCAATTTGAAAACCTGCAAAGCGTCGAAGGATCTTGTCATGAAGGTGCCTACATTGACCTACTGCCCAAGTGGGGGTTGAGTGAACACCGCCGGATGTTTGCTATTGAGACAGAGTGAATCCTGCTGGTAATGTGAAACTGTTGTACGGGTTAGACGATTGAATCGAGGAGAAAGCCCATGGAAATTGAATCAGAAATTAAGGCTGTCCGAGATACATTTGACGCGTTTGTAAGTGCGGTGAAGGATTCTAATTTTTCTTCTTATCTATCACTTCATTCCGAAGAGGTTGCCAGTGATGTGAACGAAGAACTTTTTGTACGAAACTGCGCGCGGGCCAAGGCCCATAGTTTCGATTTCGATTTGGACCGCATTGAGTTCGATGGGCGATTTGCAACCGTACATTTCCTGGTGAAGCCAGGTGATGGCGCTGAAGAGCACAGAGACCAAGCGGAACTAACTATGCGTCGTGATGACGAAAATTGGAAACTCTACGAGACGTGATTCTTTCGGGATCAGTCAGGTCTCACCTCTGTTGATTTCATATTTAATTTGCTCAGCCCAGGCTTTTGAAAAAGCCGCCGCACCATTATGCCCAAACAATGAGTGCATAGGGACGTGTCCACGCAGAGGTACCTGTGAAAATAAAACTCTGAATGCTTCGGGTAATTGAGAGAGGAAAGGTGGCCCGCGCGAAAGGATTCGAACCTATGACCTTCGGATTCGTAGTCCGACGCTCTATCCAGCTGAGCTACGCGCGGTACCGAGGTGGGCCGTACTAGCAGTTGTCACAAGACCTGTCCAGAGTTCTGAGCACAGTTTATGGTTTCTTGTTGTTCTTTAGGGGCCCGCGGTACCGACTTGCACCATATCGTGTGAATTTATTGATGTTTTTCTTTTTCTTGGTGGGTTCCATGGTCTCAAAACCGAAGAAGCTCTTTTGTTTAAAGAATCGGACGATCTTTTCTGTGAGGCTTTGTTTGCCCATTTCGTAGGGAGCTCCAAAAGGCTCACCGCCGCCGCGCATGATGTAACGATAAATTGTTTCCTCTTGATCGCGTTTTTCCCGTTGGGAGGGGGTTAAGCCATCCTCTTCTTGGTCTTGCATCCGCAGTGGGTTGGAAGGCTTGTTCATGGTTCTTTCTGTGGCCGAAGCCTTTGGGTTTTCTCCTTCTGGCAGTATAAAGCCTCATCATGCAGTGGCAAAGAGCGTTCATAGTAGTTTTTATTGGGGGACTTATCTTCACGGGTTGTGAGGACTTCCCCATCGTTGAGCAACCGGTAACCAATTTAAGTCTTGGTTTTATAACTGGGTTAGGTGGAATCACAGAACCATGCGAATGCAGCCCCAGCAAGCTGGGTGGTTTAGACCGATTGGTCGGATTGGTTGATAAGCGAAACCGTCAAAACGAATTTGGTTTGGTCTTTGTGGGAGACACCTTTTACCAGCTCGATGATCCGCCCGGCGATAAGGTGGAAAAGGAACACGAGAAGGCTCTGGCCATTGCCAGCGTTCTTGGAGAATTGGGGCCAGTGGCAGTGTTGCCAGGAGAGCGTGATGTCGAGGTAGGGGCAGAGCGGTTGCAGGAGTTTTTAGAGTCGTTTCGATTGCCTATTTTTTCTGGGCTGCGCGGACCTTCAAAAAAGCGATTCACGGCTGACAGTGCTCTGAGAACCATTGGCGGCCATAAAATCGGTTTCATTGGGATTGCTGGAGCCCAAGCCTTAGGGCAAGCGGATGCTTATACTCAGGGAGCACTTGCGCTTCGCCGACAAGGGGCTCAGCTGGTGATTGCGTTGGTCGGTCTGGGTGGTTCAGAGGGAGAGGCCTTTGCGGCTCAAATCGATGGCGCGGATATCATTGTGATTGGTGGTCGAAAGGAAGCGAAACCACCGCAGGTGATCGAAGGCTCATTGGTGGTTGAGGCCGGTATCGGCGGCGAGCGATTGGGAAGTTTAACTTTCCATATGACTGGCAAAGGGGCTTTTCGGTATTACGATGAAGGCCGCGCTCAAAAAGATGCGTTGGAAAAAAGCATTCGGCTTGTAGAAGTCGTTTTGGAAGGTATGGAGCCGGGTGTTGCCCGCGATGCGAGCATCACGAAACTCGATGCCTTGAAGGCTCAGTTGGAGTCTTTTCAAAGTGTGCCTCCTGAGGGGCGTCACGTGACTTGGAGTCTTGAAGAGGTCACCCATGCGAGTCGACCCTTGCCTTGGGCAACAAAGCTTCTGAGTAAGCATCCAGGCTCTTGCAAATGTCCAACACCCTAGGGATTTTGGGTGCGCTGAGTCGGGACGAATCTTAATTTATCTTTCGAAACGACATTTTAAGGTATTTGGGTATTTGGAATTCTGCCAGTATAAGACTTGGTAATGCAGTGGCTAAAAACGTTTCTAACGGTTTTCGCAGCAGGGCTCATACTCGTAGGCTGTGAAAATCGATCCATTAATCAAGAGCCGTCAACTCAACTCAGCATCGGTCTGATCACCGGTCTTGGAGGGGTCACGGAGCCGTGCGGCTGTACGTCCAAGCCTCTTGGGGGCTTGGACC
>CAZZDT010000793.1:0-2724 GCA_964652435.1 uncultured Bdellovibrionales bacterium | reverse complement strand
AAAAGTCATAAAGACGAACCATATTCCCGTCTTGATCGGGCAGTTCGAAGTCGGCGGTAATCTCACCAGGAACGTAAGGACTCGACGTTCCTGCATCACCGAAAGTATCGTTGCGGCAAGCGTCCCGCGGCCATCCACGTGGATAAGGACCATCGGTCGGATCAAGAGGGTTTATGCCGCTGGCGACCTCATCGCCATCGCTCACACCATCTCCATCGCTGTCGGCAACATCGGGATCTGTCCCGAGCTCAGCCTCCTCGTTGGAGAGTAACCCGTCTCCATCCACATCCAGTGGCATATCGACAGTTGCTGTTCCGCAACCTACGAGTGCCAGACCGGCTATAAATGAAACGATTTTAAATCTCATCAACCTCAGTCCTTTCTTACACCAAACCGCAACATGGGCACGTTGCAATATTTGTTATCAGGATACCACCTGACATCTCTACCGTCACCATACCCAGACTCAAGTGGAGAAGTCAGGGCACAACACAAGAATATTTTTAAAAAAACTCAAGCAAAACAGTATTCTACTCGCGAGTAGTTACGTCCCGAAGAAATTCTTCCAATGCCCGAATCGAGCTTGAATTGCTGTAGATCCGCTCGGAACGCTCCATCAGCAATTGTCTGACCTCGCTTCGCCTCTCTTGGTCTTCTCCAAGTAAGATCGCACGCTCGACATAGCCGGCTCTGTCATCTGCCACCCACTCACCCATAGACATGCCTTCAAGAATCGCTGCGGTATGCCGGCCGCGCATGGTATCTGCCTTGAAAGTCACCATAGGAAGTCCCCAGGCAAGAGCTTCTAAACTTGTGTTCCCGCCAGACCACCCCACACTGTCGAGGTAGACATCGCAAAGCCCGTTGAGTTGAAGGTAATCCTGAAATTCCAAAGGCCCAACAAAGGAAGCAGATTGCTCGAGACTTAATCCGTTATCTTTAAACGGCTGCTCCAAACGCTCCTTAAAACGCTGAGTCAACTTTGGTGACTTGTTGTTGATGAATACAAAGTGCGCCGCCGGACACCCCTTCTTAATATCCACCCAAACTGCATCGTTTTCTGGAAGATACTTAAAAAGAGACTGACAGCAGAGGTAAAGCACTTTACCTTCGGGCAATCCAAAGTCTTCTCGACTGCGTTCAAGCTTCGGCAACTGGGGACGAGCATACGAAATGGAGAGTTCTGGCAACCGTACAAGGTTCTCGGAATAAGAACCCTCACTTTGAGCGGGCTCCATCGCATCACTGGTCAGAAAATGGTCCATGGTTGGCAAACCTGTTGTGACAGGATGTCCCCACGAAACACATTGCACCGGTGCCAAACGTAAAGCAGCCAAAGCCATGGTCGCACCATCCATCCCAACCTCGGGATAAATCAGAACATCCGGTGCATCTTCGCGTATCCGCTTCACTTGTGCAGGCAGTCCTTGAATGTTCACATAGGTTTCCGCCGCGAGGGCTAAAGCCTGGGTGACTTCGTCCTGTCGAGTTCCCAGATGATAAACAAATACTTCAAAAGCATCTTTATCAATTTGCTCAACCCAACCACGAAAGAGTTTACCCACCGTATGCCGCCACCAAAATGAAGACACAAAGCCCACTCGAATTCGAGTACCCCGTGGCTGCGCCTTCGGCACCAATGAATCAAACTCACGAGCCAAAACATCGCTAACCCACTGACCGTATTGCTTCTGCAACTTCAAGTCATTCTGTTGCTGATAAGCCAGCTGGAAATTGGTTCTTCGGGCACACGCATCGATCGCTGCATCCAAATCCTCAAGAGAAGCGGGTACGAACCGATTTACCAATGCATCAAGCCCCTCTTGAAACTGCCTACGAACCTGGGTGATTTCATCATCGGAACGGTACAAAATGGGGAGCGTCAGCCATGCCGCAATCTGAGCACTCATATCACCTTCGCTAAAAGATGCGGACTTTTCATAAGCATCAATGGCTGATTCCCAATCACCGTGAACCCGCAAAACCTGCCCCAAGTTGAACCAAGAAGTGCTGAGCTCAGGATTCTTTTCCAGCGCTGAACGAATCAACTCTTCGGCGTGATTGAATTCACCGCTCGACAAAGCTTCCCGGCCCATACCATCAAGAATATCTGCGTGAATTTCACTTCCTTGAGGACTCAAACGCCAAGACTCCGGCTGCAGTTCAAAATGCTTCATGGCTTCAGAAAAATTTGATTCACCCAAGGCAGCCAAGGCCAAATTACCTCTGGCTTCGACCGAATCCGGAGCAATCTCAATTGCTTTCTCCAACCAATGTCGAGCTTCCCGGTATTGCTTTTGGTCAAGCTTCGTTGAACCAAGCCCTAAACGCGCCGCTGCACTCTTGGGATTAAGCTCCATCGCTTTATGCCAAGATTCTAAAGAATCGTCGAGATAACCAGCTCGCTTCTGAATGGCTGCAAAGTTGCACCATAGTTCGAGATGGTCAGGCTGAAGCCTCAACGCGTTACGATAACAATCTAATGCAGAGTCAAGGTCACCTATCTCAATATGAGACTGAGATTTATTATACCAAAGACCGATATCACCAGGAGCGTTCTCAAGGCATCTTGCCCAAAATTCAAGAGCCAGGACATGCTGATTCTGGCGAACCAAAACATTGGCACAATCCATAAGATACTGAAGTTCTTTTGGGTTTAATTTCGAGGCTTTTTCGAGATGTTGAAAGGCAAGCTCCAGCTCACCCTGCATCGCGTGAGCTACA
>CAZZDT010000792.1:0-2726 GCA_964652435.1 uncultured Bdellovibrionales bacterium | reverse complement strand
AAATGACGCGAAGTGGTACGAAACATGCACATAGGCGGACAAACTTTCAGGCTCAGCTGAGCCGGTATCTAGGGACAGAATACCGGAACACACCCAGCTGAGTACGAGCCAGCCCCTGGCTCACTGGGAAAACGAGGGACATTTAAAATGACACCGACCAAGATTCTTACAATCGCAGTGGCTGTATCTGCACTATCTCTGAGCGCATGCTCAAAAGACTTCAGCAACGTTCAACTGGACGAAGCAAAAATGACAGCTACTGGCGCGATGGCCTGGAGCAACGCTGACCGACCACAAATCGTAGATTTGGATAACACCTACAACTACAAGCTCGCTGAACTCCCCACTTCGGGCGAAGCCAACCAAATTCCATGGGCTGGCGATTACTGGGCGACTTACAAAGACAGCATCAACCAAAAGGTTGTTGGTCACGACAAGTCACCGGCACAGAAGTTTGGTGAAGCTTTCGGTAAAGGCAACACCGAAGATGGTGTATCCGTAAACTACGGTGTTGATAGCCGCCCTATGGGTGACCTCTGTACCAGCAACGACGACTGTGAAGCGAAGAACGGCGTTGCAACTGAGTGTGCAAAGCGTGATGGCGAAGAAAAAGGTTACTGCATTGAGACATGGACCGGTATCTGCCACGCATGGGCACCTGCTGCCATCCTGGAAAAAGAGCCAGAGAACCCTGTAACCAAAAATGGTGTTGAGTTCAGCGTTATGGACATCAAAGCTCTCATCACACTTGCTTACGACAAAGGCTCATCTTCAGTATTTGTTGGAACACGCTGCAACAAAGACCTCAACGCTGAAAGCGAAGAAGGCGAAGAAAACGATGCAGTTGTAGAGTTCGATGACTATGGTCGCCCAATCGGATGTGAAGACACCAACCCAGGTACCCTTCACCTTGTGCTTGCAAACCTCATCGGTATTCAAGGCAAAACTCTTGTTGAAGACCGCACCATTGACTACCAAGTATGGAACCAGCCTATCCGTGGTTACGAAGTTCTTTTGAACGAAGAAGTAACAGCGGTTCAAGCCAACGAATTGCTCGAAATCTTTGAAGGCCAGCGCAACGAAGAAGAAGAAGGCGAGCTTGCCAAGCAAGCATGGTCACACTTTGAAGCATACACTGTTAGTGAGGGCGAAACCGTTTCCGTAACCATGAGCGGTACAGGCGATGCTGACCTTTACGTTCGGTTTGGAAGCCAGCCTACAACTTCAGATTACGATTGTCGTCCATACGCGAATGGCAGCGACGAAACTTGTAACCTCACAGCGCCTGCTGGCCAGACTCAGGTTTTCGTAAGTGTTTACGCTTACAACACACCGGCTGAAGGTGAGAACCTGACTTACAAGATTGAAACTGGACTGGGTGGCAGCGTACCGACTGAGTACAAGTTCAACGACGACGCAGTTTCTTTCCGCAAGGTTCAAACCAAAGTTGGTTGGATCAAGGAAGCTTTCGCAGCACAAACGTCTGACCAAGGTAACTTGGCCGACCGCATCGATAACTATACCAACTACGACACTTACAACTATATCCTTGAGCTGAACGCTGAAGGTGAAATCATCGGTGGTGAGTGGTTCGGCGCCTCTAAGAAAGATCACCCTGACTTTCTCTGGTTGCCAACTGTTAAGAATGAATTCGAAGTTGCAACTGTACCAGAATGGCACGTTAAAGAAGACATCACCATTGCAGCTGATGAGTGGAAAGACTACGGAAGCTTCGACGTTCAGCAAGGCCAAAAAGTTAGCTTTACTCTGAACGGCGACGGCGATGCAGACCTTTACGTAGGCATCAACAGCGAGCCTTCTGATAGCTACAATGCATGCAGCGGAACCATCAGCACTGATGAAAAGCGACTCTCTAAGCAGAGCTGTGCTGGTACTGTTGGTTACGGTTGGACCAAGATGTACGTGAAGGTTAAAGGCGTTGCCGAAACCAGCAACGTTCGGGTTCGCGTTCACACACAAACTGCTGGAACAGGAATCACCTGGGGTGAAGTTCAGGAACTCCTAGAAGAGTCTCTTAACGTAAACCCATGTGAAACTGACAACGGCGGATGCAACGCTGACTTCTACACTTGCAACAACAACAATGGCGTTGCTGAGTGTATCGACATCAATGAGTGTGCAACCAACAACGGTGGATGTGGCGACGCTGCTTTCACAACTTGCACCAACAACACTGGCTCAGCGGTCACTTGCACCGACATCAACGAGTGCGAAACCAACAACGGTGGTTGCGGTAGCGCTACTTACTTCACTTGCACCAACAACAACGGTGCGGCACCGACTTGCGCAGACATCAACGAATGCGCAACCAACAACGGTGGATGTGGCGATGCTGCTTTCACAACCTGCACCAACAACAATGGCGCGGCTGCAACCTGCACCGACATCAACGAGTGTGCTACCAACAACGGTGGATGCGGAAACGCAACTTACACAAATTGTGTCAACAACGACGGCGCAGCGCCGACTTGTACAGATATCAACGAGTGTGCAACCAACAATGGTGGATGTGCAAGCGGCGAAATCTGCGTAAACAACAACGGTGCAGCTCCTACTTGCCAGCCTGACGACAACGGTAACGGCGGCGACAACGGCAATGGCGGAGACAATGGCAACGGCGGTGACAACGGTAATGGCGGCGACAATGGCGGCTTCAACTGGGGCAGCGCATGTGAAAGCGGCGAAGGCGACTTCAATCAGCCAAT
>CAZZDT010000791.1:0-2727 GCA_964652435.1 uncultured Bdellovibrionales bacterium | reverse complement strand
GTTCCCGGAACCCAAGCTACATCGACAGTAGAAACATCGGCACCGTGGCGACGAAGTGCATCAAGCGCACCATCTACCAACTTCTCTACAATGAACGCATTGAAACGGCTTGCAACAATCGCGAACTTACCGCCCGCTGCGTTAAAGTCGCCTTCGTATACTGTTGGCTTCTGGCTCATCCCTTAGCTCCTGCTGTTTGATCTTGTGATACCACTTCATGAATCTTCGTTGGCATCTTCGTTTCATCTTGAATCAATGGAACCATCTCATCTACTTCAAGTCCAAACCCTTTGATTGCTGCCAATCGACGTGGATTGTTCGTTAAAAGCCGAATGTGATTCAAGCCCAATTGACGCAGAATTTGCGCCCCAATGCCATACTCTCGCAAAACACCGCTATTATCACGAGTAGCGGCTGGACGCTTGTCACCCAAAGTTTCAATTCGCTTATCAAGCGGCGTTGAGGGAGCTCCACGGTCAATACAGACCATGACGCCCCGCTGCTCTTGGCCCAATCGGTCCAGGGCTGCGTTTAACCAACCGCGGTCATTGGAAAAGAGATCTCCAAAAACGTGAGCAAATGGATAACCAGAATGCACGCGTACCAGCGGCGGAGGCCCATCAAAAAGGTCACCCTTCACCACCGCGAGATGCTGCTTGCCATCAAGCCGGGTTCCGAAAGCCCAAAGTTCAACTTCGCCCCAAGTTGGGTGCTCGACTTTTCGCGAAACAATTGGATGAACCAGGCTTTCCTGAGTCAGGCGATACTGAACCAAATCAGCAATAGCTAAAATCGGCGTGTCATGTTCTTCCGCAAATTTCTCCAGGTCCGGCATACGGGCCATGGTTCCATCTTCGTTCATGATTTCGCAGATAACACCTGCAGGATAGCAGCCAGCCATACGTGCCAAGTCGACACTGCCCTCAGTTTGACCTGTTCGCACCAATACGCCGCCTTCACGTGCGCGCAATGGAAAGATATGGCCAGGACGAACCAAGTCATCGGCCGTACTTTCCGGATCCACCGCCACCTGAATGGTGCGAGAACGGTCGGCTGCACTGATACCTGTACTCACCCCGGTTCGCGCCTCAATGGAAACCGTAAAAGCAGTTTCAAAAGGGCTGGTGTTCTGATTCACCATCATCGGAATTTTCAGCTCTTTGAGCCGCTCTTCCATCATGGTCAAGCAAATCAATCCACGGCCCTTCGAGGCCATGAAGTTGATAAGTTCAGGAGTAATCTTGTCAGCCGCACAACACAAATCGCCTTCATTCTCGCGATCTTCATCATCTACAAGGATGACCATACGACCTTCACGGATGGCGCTTAATGCGCGCTGGACTTTTTCGTGGCTCATGCGAACCCCTTATCTTTCAGGTATTGCTCGGTCAACCCGCTTACCGTCGGTGCCTGACGAGCCTCTAACAACTTCTCCACATAACGCCCAAGCATATCAGCTTCCACGTTGATGGCTTGTCCCAAAGACAAATTCTTCAAAGTGGTGACCTCACGCGTATGAGGAATTAAGCCTACAAATATCATAGACTTATCGACATCATTCACCGTTAAACTCACTCCATTCAGAGTGATCGAGCCTCGAGCTACGGTGATCCTGCTCACGCTCTCTGGAACTTCAACCCCAACCCAAAGCATGCTGCCACGCATTTCGCAGACTTTCACATGCCCCACGGCATCGATGTGGCCTGAAACCAAATGGCCTCCCAATCGGTCTCCGAGGCGCAATGCACGTTCCATATTGACCCGATCACCAATCTTCAATTTACCCATGGTGGTATGGGTTAAAGTCTCGGTGGCAGCCTCAAAACACATAGAATCATTGGTTTTTTTCACAACGGTCAAGCAACATCCATTGATGGCTACAGAATCTCCAATGGCAATTTCCGAGGTTGGGAGCGTGGATTGAATGGTCAAACGAAGCGGAGAGCGCCCCTTTAAGGCACTGACCGTTCCAACAACTTCGACCAAACCAGTAAACATCACGTACTCCAGAGCCCCTTGGGGAAGGTGCTGGGGGCTCGAACGAGGCTGCCATACACAGAATACTGAGGGATCGAAAGAGGATTATACGTAAAACTTCTTCAATTTTCGGTATTTTAGCTCAATCAAGGTGCCATCCAGGATCCAGGTTCTCCCCAAGCTTTACTCTATTGCTTGAGTTGACGGCGCAGCAAATCCAGGACTGCATAAGCGCTGAGCGTTTTGTTGCGCTCACGGCCATAGTTGAAATTCAAATGCCGGACCTTTTCGAATTTGGGGCCAACTGCGGCCAAGAAGACTGTTCCCACGGGTTTGTCCGGGGTTCCGCCGGTTGGACCGGCAATCCCACTGATGGAAAGGCCATAGGTTGCTCCCGTGTATTCGCGCACACCTCGGGCCATTTCTAAGACCACCGGTTCACTTACGGCACCGTGGGCTTCCAAGGTCTCCAGATTTACCCCGAGGCGTTTCATTTTCACTTCATTGGAATAAGCAACCACACCCTCGTGATAAACGCCGCTGCTCCCGGATACATCGGTAATCAAATCGCCAACTTTACCACCGGTGCAAGATTCAGCCGTGGCCACGGTCTCGCCCGCATCGGCCAAGAGCTTCACCAAAGTGCCGGCAAAAGAGCCCTTTTCTTCGCTGAAGATATGTGCGCCCAGTTTTTCGCGAGCATAGGCAGCAGCCTCTTCTAAATGTGCTCGGTCGGAATCGGCGGCACTT
>CAZZDT010000790.1:0-2739 GCA_964652435.1 uncultured Bdellovibrionales bacterium | reverse complement strand
AATGTAATCGGTGACAATCACGTGGGCGACTGGGGCACGCAGTTTGGGATTTTGATTTGGGCTTGGCGCAACAAGGGAGAAAACCTTGATCCCGAGACTGCAACCATCTCCGACCTAGAAGAACTTTATAAAGCTGGTTCGGCAGCTTCCAAAGAGGATGAAACCATTGCCGAGGCATGCCGAAGTGAATTGGCGAAGCTTCAAGCAGGGGACGAAGAAAACCATAAATTGTGGGAGCGGTTTGTAGCTATTTCGCGGCGCGAAGCGGAAGAGACCTACGAACGATTGAATATCCAGTTTGACACTTGGAAAGGCGAAAGCTTTTACCACGACGACCTGCCGGGTGTGGTTGAGACCCTCAAAGAAAAGAACATTGCCCGTGAAGACGAAGGTGCCTTGGTTGTTTTCTTTCCCGAAGACTCGCCGCTGCATGAACGACCGTTTTTGATTCGTAAGAAAGATGGTGCGTATTTGTATTCCACCACCGACTTGGCCACGGTTGCTCACCGAATGAAAGAGCATCAAACAGATCGCATGATTTACGTGGTTGATGTTCGCCAGTCGTTGCACTTTGAGCAGCTCTTTAGCACGGTGAAATGGATGGGTTATGAACCAACCATGGAACACGTAGGCTTTGGCATGATGCTGGGTGCGGATGGTAAGCCATTTAAAACCCGAGACGGCGGCACAGTTAGCTTGGCTGCTCTATTGGATGAAGCGCAAGCCCGTATTCTTCCTCGGGTTGAAGAGAAATGGCCCGAGTCATCTCCTGAGGAACATCAAGAGATGGCCGCCAAGGTTGGAATTGGGGCGGTAAAGTATGCCGATTTGGCTCAAAACTTAGCCACCGATTATAAGTTCGATTGGGACAAGCTTTTGGCGGCTGAAGGCAACACCGGACCATATTTGCAGTACACCCTGGTTCGGATCCGTTCGGTGCTTCGAGAGTATGGTAACCGCTTCGATAACGCCTTTGAAGCAGATGGTAAGCCGGTTACGTTGGATGCCAATGAAGAAGCTGAACTGGCGATTGAGTTGCTTAAGTTCTCTGACCTTTTGGGGCGGGTAGGGGATTCCTTGTTGCCTCACCTACTTTGTGAGTATCTCTACGGCGTATGTCGAAAATACAATCAGTTTTTCGCGGAATGTCCGATTTTGAAATCCGAAGGCGACATGTTGCGCTCACGCATGACACTGTGCGCTGCTACCGCCCGTACCCTTGAAATCGGAATGTCTTGTTTGAATCTGCCCATGATGGAGCGGATGTAAAGCTTGTCCTAAAGAGACACGACCATCACATAGCGAGCAGCTACCCAACCTTGCTTTTCGTCGGGGAGGCTCACGCGAACCCAATCTCCAGTAGAATCCGTAACGCTGAGTTCTGCACCTTCGTGTAGCTTGAAGAGGACCGTACTCTTTTCTTGGGTGCTGGCGTGAACAGATATTTCCGCTGGCAAAACTACGGCCCGCTGTTCTGGCGCCATGCTGCGCACCCCAAATGATGACCCCAAGGCCAGGAGACCTAAAAAAGAGGTTCGCTGGAGCCAAATGAGCCACTCTGTTTCTCTACGGAATAAGCGAAGCATCCACGTGAGCCAGAATAATCCATTGAATATAATTAACCCGGCACCTAACTCATAGGGGCTTAGGCCCCGGTGCCAGAAAAAGAGTGTTTCAATGGTGCTGGGTTTCCATTCGGGCAAGTCATCCTTAGCACTCTGGCGGGCAAACTTAAGATTGGCGGCTAAGTCTCCATCCCTTGGAAGATAGCGCTGAGCATTGAGATAAGCGCCGATGGATTCACCAAGTTTACCGCTGCGAAGTTTTGCGTTTCCTAGGTTGTAATAAACATCGCCACTTTCAAATCCATACCCAAGTAGAGCTTCAAATCCTTCGCTGGCTTGTTGATACTTGCCTTCTTCATACAAGTTCGCGGCCTTAAGAAACCGCTCGGACGCATCGTCACGGCTGATGGTTTCTGGGGTTTCAGCCATAGCAAGGGAAGTGCATGAAAAGACCAGGGCAAATATGAACCAGAAGCGTTTCATCGCTGGCCTCCAATGGCTTGCTGCAGATCTTTGAGCAGTTGCTCCACGGTCTCTGCTACTTTTTGTGGGGACTGCGCTTTCGTGTCCGGTGCGGCGTATTGCGCCATTTCACAGGCTGATAGGAACTTGCGAACTTGGCCGGCAAGTTCTGGATTAACCCCTTTGTCCAGCAGAGTGGTATGGACGTCACTTGATGTAAGAGCACCGCCCTCTAGGTTCAGCTGATTACCGAGGAAATGGCGGAGCACCCGCGAGCCAGCGGCCAGGGGATTATCGCTTTCAGCAATGGATTTCATATCCGAGCGTGCTTGGCTCATGGCCATACGTTTACGTTTGATGCCAGAGTCAGAGGCTTCTTCCTCGCGGCGCCGTTGGAACCAGGACGCGCCGAAGAAAATAAAAGCGGGCAGTCCCAACCCAAGACCCAACTGGCCCCACTGCAACCACGCGGGTGTGGGCTCTTGAATGTTGGCCAAGCTCTTTTTGAGCGGCAAAATATCATCGGCTAAAACTTTAACCGCTACTTTACCCATGCCGGGAGCGCGGTTTTCCGTGAGTTGAAGGTCTTCTGATTCGGCTGCTGGTGCAACATTGAGCGTGAACCGTGGGGTGCGGGTTTTACGGTATTCTCCGCGTTCCGGCGAAAAATAAGTGAGAACCACAGGCTCGATGATTTGTATGCCTTCTTGCA
>CAZZDT010000789.1:0-2743 GCA_964652435.1 uncultured Bdellovibrionales bacterium | reverse complement strand
GAGCCGCGCGCGGGATTGTTCTCGATGCCATTGAGGCGGGCAAGCTCCAAAAAGGCGGTGTGCTCCTGGATGCATCCAGTGGGAATACAGGAATAGCTTACGCCATGCTCGCCCCCGCTCTTGGGTTCAGCCTCAAACTCTGTCTTCCATCCAACGCCAATGAAGAGCGCAAGAAAACATTGCGAGCCTATGGCGCTGAACTCATTCTAACGGATCCCGCCCTAAGTTCTGATGGCGCAATCATCAAGGCTCGCGAACTTGCCGAAGCCAACCCCACTTGGTTCTACGCCGACCAATACAACAACGACTCGAACTGGCAGGCTCACTACAAAACCACGGGCCCGGAAATCGTCGAACAAACCGAAGGCAAGATTACGCACTTCGTAGCGGGCATCGGGACCACTGGCACCTGTGTGGGAACCGGCCGATACCTTCGAGAAAATGTTCCAAGCGCTCAAGTGGTAGCCGTCCAGCCAGACTCGCCCTTCCACGGTCTCGAGGGCATGAAACATCTCGAGAGTGCTATTGTACCCGGTATCTACGACGGCGATGTTCCCCATCAACAACGTGTTTGCCAAACGGAACTCGCCCATGAAACCGTAAGGCGTATGGGCAAAGAAGAAGGCCTGCTCATTGGCATTTCCGCTGGAGCCTTGGTGGCAACGGCACTGAAAATTGCGCAAGAAGAGGCCGAGGCCGGCCGCCCGGCCACCATTGTCGCTATTTGCTGCGACGGCGGAAGCCGATACCTGAGTGACCACTTTTGGGAGGAAGGTTCATGAAGATAGTCGTTAACCAGTCCTGCCAGGACGAAATGAATGCGCACGCCGAAGAGACATTCCCTGAGGAATGCTGTGGCACCATGCTGGGCCGAGAACTTGAAGATGGCTCTCGTGAAATTGTCCAAATCATTCGGGTTGAAAATACAAAAGGTGAGAACCGAGAACGCCGGTTTCTCATTGACCCGCGCTCCTTACTTGCAGCGGAGAGAACGGCCAAAGAAGCTGGACTCGATGTCTTAGGTATTTACCATTCTCACCCCGACCACCCTTCTCAGGCCAGCGAGTTTGACCGAGTCCATGCCATGCCCTTTTGGAGCTACCTGATCATCAGCTGCATGAAAGGCAAAACCGCGACCATCCAGAGCTGGCGTCTTCGAGAAGATCGCAGCGCATTTGACGAGGAAGAGCTGAGCTTCAATGGTTAAGGGACCCACTGGGGGACGCACCGGCAACCTCTTTGCAGCAGCCGCGGAATCCCGTTCTTATAAACCTCTGGCTGAACGCCTGCGCCCAAGAACCCTTCACGATATGGTGGGGCAACCCAAGCTCCTGCGCGAAGGCGCTCCACTGCGACGCTTGATCGAACGCGGTGAAATTCCATCAATGATTCTCTGGGGACCTCCAGGATGTGGGAAAACCACATTGGCCAAAACACTGGCCAGTCATCTGAAGGCTCACTTTGAGACACTCTCCGCCGTGATGGGCGGTGTCAAAGACATTCGTCGCATCGTTCAAGAAGCAGAAGAGCGCCGCAACTACCATGGAAACCGGACCTTACTCTTTATCGATGAGATTCACCGCTTCAATAAAGCACAGCAAGATGCCCTCTTGCCCCATGTAGAGTCAGGCCTCTTTACGCTGGTCGGCGCCACCACAGAAAATCCAAGTTTTGAAGTCAACTCGGCCCTTCTGTCGCGGTGCAGAGTTTTTGTGCTTGAAAAGCTACCTAAAGAAGATTTGGCTGCCCTGCTTCAACGTGCACTCACTGACAAAGAAAAAGGGTTGGGCCGGCGCGGTATCCAAGCAACCTTCGAGGTGTTGGAGCAACTTGCAAAGCTTAGCCAAGGTGATGCCCGTTATGCATTGGGCACCCTCGAAGTTTGCTGCGACTTGGCCGAAAGCCAAGAACAAACCGAACTCACCCTTGAGCTGATTGAAGAAGCGGCTCAACAAAAAATGATTCTTTACGACAAAGCGGGCGATGAGCACTACGGCGTCGTAAGCGCATTTATCAAATCCATGCGCGGCAGTGACCCGGATGCGGCTGTTTACTGGATGACAAGAATGCT
This sequence comes from uncultured Bdellovibrionales bacterium, assembly GCA_964652435.1. GTDB lineage: Bacteria > Myxococcota > XYA12-FULL-58-9 > XYA12-FULL-58-9 > JABJBS01 > JABJBS01. The sequence continues at coordinate 672 of CAZZDT010000789.1, read as the reverse complement.
TGAAGCCGGTGAACCACCACGTTTTATATTGAGACGCATGGTGATTTTTGCCAGTGAAGACATTGGCAACGCTGACCCTCAGGCACTGCAAGTTGCGATGAATGCCTTGGGTGCCTTCGAGTTGATGGGACTTCCCGAAGGCGTACTGCCATTAACACAAGCAGCCACATACTTAGCGTGTGCCCCAAAGTCGAATGCCGTCTTGGCTGCCTACACATCAGCTCGTAAAGAACTCAAAGAAAATGGTGCACTCCCCGTTCCCAAGAAACTACTCAATGCCACCAGTGGGCTTGCGAAAGCTATGGGTAACGGAAAGAACTACAAGTACCCGCACAACTTCACAGGTAATTATGTGGCTGAATCCTATCTTCCTGATGACCTAGAAGGCACGCAGTATTACTTCCCCAGCGACCAAGGCTACGAGGCAGTCATCAAAGAGAGGCTTGAAGGCTGGCGGGGTAAATCCGCTGAAGACGAGTAGAATAAGTCTAGATAAACTTACGAGAGCTTCTCAATTTGCGTCCAATGTTCAGTGCGCAGCTTTTTCCACTCCATTTTGAACCAAGGCGAAAACTTCTCTGGCTCAGTTTCCATTTCATGGTCGAGTACTTCGGGCGCTACGTAACGCAGTTCATTCACTTCGTTCGGGTTAAGGTCAGCCGCATCATCACA
>CAZZDT010000788.1:0-2744 GCA_964652435.1 uncultured Bdellovibrionales bacterium | reverse complement strand
TTTCAGCAAGTTGCTCTTGTTCTGCATCCCCAAATCCGCCCTTGGCGTAAGCGGTGAAAGAAGCAGTCTTCGAAATAGGGTCGTACGGTGGGTCAAAATACACCAAATCACCCCGACGTACGCGGCGACCCATATGGAATACGGATTCGTGCTTAATTCGAACATTCTGGAGCGCATCAGAGACCCGGCGCAGGTTCGCTTCGTTACAAATCGTTGGATTGCTGTAACGCCCAAACGGAACGTTGAACTTACCTTTGCGATTCACACGGTAAAGACCGTTAAAGCAAGTACGATTCAGGAAGATGATACGGGCTGCAGCTTCAGTGGTCGAAAGTGTTTCCACCAGCTGGTCACGTACAGAATAGTAATAGGCTTCCTCCGAACGATGCGCCTTAAGCGCCTCAATCACGCCATCAACATCGTCCCGGATTGCCTCGTACGCGCCCACCAAGTCAGGATTGACGTCCGACAAAGTCGCCTGCTTGGGATGCAAGTTGAAAAACACAGCCCCGCCACCAACGAAGGGCTCGTGGTATCGATTGAACTGTGCCGGAAAACGACTCAGGATCTGTGGAAGTAATTGTGTCTTCCCACCAGCCCATTTCATAAAGGGTTTGGCAGAGACGAATTCGGTATTTTTCTTTGCTGATGTATTGCGCATGCTCAGTTTATATTCGGCGATCTTTTACACCTCAAAAAACGCGCGCGTTTTTTAACACTTTGTTTTTACTTTGATTTTTTATCGTCAAAAACTTGATTCGGCGTTTATTCAAAGTATGTTGCGCCGCCAATTTTTGAGGCTGGCCCCTAAAACTCGTCCATCGCGCACTTTGGCCTGCGCACCCATGCCTTTCGGTTAATAAAGGATCTGTCACTCCGGTTTTTCGCGGAATTCACGTTTACATCAAATCGGTTCTTCGGCATGAAGCGCCCGTCCTCCGCGCTTCGGAAAGGGGTCCGACGCGGAACAAAGACGTATTCACTTAAATGACATCTATATTTTGGGAGTAGACCCGATGAGACAACTTCTCAACGCGAGCGTTATTGCCCTACTGGCTATTGCTCTTGCTGCTTGCTCAGGCACAACAGAAAACACAGACAACACCGATAACACTGGAAATACCGATAATACGGGTACAACAGATACAACGGACACCACGGACAACACAGATACAGTTCAAAACACTGCGCCTGAGATTCCAGAAGGCGGCTGCTACAAGCAGATGGCTTATGACTCAAATGGCGATGGTGAAAAAGACCGCGACGCTGTGATTGTATTCAACGCCAATGGTGACTGGGTTCATTACGAAATCCAAGACCTCAACGGCAACCCTACGTTCGTAATGCAGTACGAATACGACGAGAACTACAACCTGCTTCAGCGTACCAACCGCAACGAAGCTGGTGAAATCACGTATCAGGAAAACTACACCTACGATGAAAACGGTTTTGCCAACAGCTACGACAAAGATGCTGATGGCGACGGCTTCATCGAAGAAAGCTGGACCTCTGTAAACAACGCAGAAGGTAAGCGCATCTCTTGGCTAAGCGACAGCGATGGCGACGGCATGAACGACTCTGCCGCTGAATTCACTTACAACGACGATGGCAAGCTTGCGACCTATGCATTTGATGCAGGCGCCAACGGATTCGTAAATACCAACTACGTTTTGGACTACGTGACCAACGACGATGGTACTTACACTGTGACAACCACAGGCACACAGGCTTACTACCCTTCTCTGGAAACTTACACTTACAACGGTGAGCGCGTCGCAACTTACACCGAAGACACCAACAACGACGGCAGCGTTGAGTACAGCCAAGTAGCGAGCTTCAACGACGACGGCAGCGTTGACCGAATCTTGGTTGATGCAGACGGCGACGGCACCGACGACATGGTTTTTGTGGTTCTTGAGCACAATGCAGATGGCGACACTGTTCGTAGCCAGAAGCAAACGCTTGATGGTGAAGTGATTTCCACCACAGCTTACGCTTATACTTCAGCCGGCAACGTTGGTCTTATCACTGTGTACGACCGCAATGGCGTTATCACCAGCCGCACCATCAACACGTTCAACGAAAACGGTGACCTGCTCACGCAAACTTCGGACGACGATGTTGCTGAAGGCAACGGCGATGATTCTGTATTCACAGCACTCTACAATGAAGACGGACACCGTATCGGTGGAGAATTTGAAGCACTGGGCAACCAAAACGACGCACCAGAAAATGTTTCAACTGCTCTTACTTGGGACGCAGAAGGCAACGTCCTGACTTCTGAGACAGACTACGGCAACGACGGTGATATGGACCAAAGCTTTGAAGTAACTCTCAATGCTGACGGCAACGTACTCACCCGCATGACCACAGGCACGGGCGACACCAACCCTGACTACCGCTCTGTTGAAGTTTACAGCAGTGACGACCTGCTTCAGACTGAGACCCAAGACTACTACGCTGATGATACAACCGATCAGGTAGAAGCCATGGAGTGGGATGCTCTAGGTAATGCAACGCTTTACACCCTGGACACCAATGGCGACGGCGTTGCTGATGAGAGCTGGGCGCAAGAATTTGACGCAAACGGATTCTTCACAAGCTACCGCTCTGATGAAGACAACAACGGCGTTTGGGACTTTGCATTGATTGCAGAAAGCGAATGCCTAACCGAATAATCCCGGTTTAAAAGCAAACAAAGAGACGCCCGGTATGGTTCGCTATGCCGGGCGTTTTTTTATGTA
>CAZZDT010000787.1:0-2747 GCA_964652435.1 uncultured Bdellovibrionales bacterium | reverse complement strand
CAATCGCCGAAGTGCCCAGCCGACTAACAAAGGCTGTATCAACCAGGCTCATCACGCTGTAGGAGACCATGGAAACAGCAATCGGCCACGCCAAAAGAAGAAGATGGCGCAACCGCCCATTTTCCCACTCTAACTTTTCAATATTTTCACCATTGGGATTCATAACCCACCTCACATCACACGTGAGAGAACAAAATAAACAAACGCGTCTGGCCTAAGCAGCTCGCGGCAAGTGAATGAACAAAGTGTGGGATTTCAGATTAAGAATAACACACTCCGAGGCTACCTACAGCGAGCCAAACCGAGTCATAAACGGTCACTGCCGTGGCAGCGTCCTGTTTCTGAATCGAATTTATGTCGCGATGGGCAAACATCGAAGCACCTGTTTCAATCTAAGTAGAGTTGCGTCGGATAAGTTCCAACACCCGTAGTAATCAGCTCGAATACCTGATCTGTCAACCGGCTAAATCACAAGGTTTGAGGAAATGTACTGGAGAAAGTACTTGTCAGCCAAAGGAATCCAAAAGCTTCAATCGCCGCCAGTGAAGCCGTGCTCTTCTAACATCGCCTCCACAACATCCTTGAATGATGTCGCGGAAGGATAATCATCGGCTCCATCTTCACAGCAACGTACATACCCGAGAACCATCTCCAGGTTTGTTTGTCGGCGGTCTCGGTCGAGGTACCGGCAAAGAGCAATCACACCTCCGAGAAAGTCGGCCAGTGCGTAGGCGGAGGATTTTAGCGTCTCGTCAAACCGATCCTCAACTTGTTCCACTCCCGCAAGCAAAGCAGTCATGAGTTCGACGTCTCGAGGGGCCAAGCAGCCTTCAGCCACCGCCCGAGCATAGGTGTCGTTCAGACCAAGGCTGGCCAGCTTTTTCAACGATGCGGACCAAGCCAGTTGTAGGGAGACAACACCTCCCGCGCGCTCCCGAGCCATTGCCTCAAAGTCGGTTGTCAGCTCAGGCACAGGCATTGGGTTCCTATTTAGAGGTTGGGTCGAAGCCATTTCTTCGCATCTTCTTCTAAGAGTCGTTTCCGACTCGAATAATTCAAGAGCTGATCTTCACCAATTTTACCTACATTAAAGTATCTAGCCGCCGGGTGCCCAAAATAGAGCCCCGAGACGGACGATGCGGGATGCATTGCAAAACTAGACGTGAGAGTCGCTCCAATATTCTTTTCAACATCTAAAAGCTTCCAAAGTGTAGCCTTTTCAGTGTGATCGGGGCACGCAGGATAACCAATAGCCGGGCGAATGCCCCGGTACTTCTCTTTGAGCAAAAACTCCAGATAAGCATCGTCCACACGTCCGCTGGCTTCGATTGCCTCACTCTTCCCATAGCCCCACTCATCTCGAACAAGTTTGTGCATGTATTCAGCAAGTGCTTCCGCCAAACGGTCGCCCAATGCTTGAACCATAATGGCTGAGTAATCGTCACCCTGCTCTCGGAATGTGTTGGCGAAAGCTTCCACCTCAGGCCCCATGGTCACAGCAAAAGCACCTAGGCAATCTCGACCTGCTTCGGGAGGGGCGATAAAATCCGCCAAGGACTGCTGCGGCTTACTGGTACCGCGGTCGATTTGTTGGCGCAGAAAATGAAAGACAGCTACTTCATCTTCGCTTTGCTCCGATTCAAAAAGCCGAACATCGTGGCCATCACGGGATGCGGACCAAAGCCCCGTCACTGCTCGGGCCGTAAACCTATTGTTCTGAACAATATCGGTTAACAAAGTCTGCGCGTCGGCAAAGAGTTCCTTTGCCTGAGCACCACGTTCTTTATGCTCAAGTATACGTGGATAAGTTCCCTTCAATTCCCAAGTCCAGAAAAACGGGGACCAATCAATGTACTCGACGAGTTTCTCCAAGGGAATCGAGTCCCATACCTTCACGCCCGTTGGTGCCGGATTTTCACTTAAGTGGTCCCAATCCAACGAAGGTGCTTTGGCTGCTGCCTCATCAAAAGCGAGGCTCTTTTGATTCTCGGAACGAGCCTCAAAGCGTTCCCGCTCATCTTGTTGAGCAACTCGGTTTTTCTCGATGTAAGCCGCTTTGCGGTCAGCACTTAAAAGCTCACCACAGGCTTCCACGACCAGTGATGCATCCGTAATATGAACAACCGCCCCCTCATAAGCCGGCGCTATCTTAATGGCTGTATGAGCTCGGCTTGTGGTTGCACCGCCGACCAGTAGAGGTGTGGTCATGCCCCGCTTTTGCATCTCGAGAGCATTGTGGGACATTTCATCCAAAGATGGTGTAATCAAACCGCTCATACCGATCAGGTCAGCACCGTGCTCCTCGGCCGCATCCAAAATAGAGTCGCAATCAACCATGACACCTAAATCAATGACCTTGTAGTTGTTGCAAGCCAAGACAACCCCGACGATATTTTTACCAATATCGTGAACATCGCCCTTAACCGTAGCAATCAGAAATGTCCCGGCAGTGGAAACATCACCCTCGCCCTTTTCCTCTTCCATGAAGGGTGTAAGGTAGGCAACCGCTCGTTTCATGACTCGCGCGCTCTTGACCACCTGTGGCAGAAACATCTTTCCATCACCGAAAAGCTGCCCAACCACTTTCATTCCATCCATCAAAGGACCTTCGATAACATGCAAGGGACGGCCCAAAGCTTGCCGCGCCTCTTCCGTATCTTCCTCGATAAAATCCGTAATCCCGTTGACCAAAGCATGCGAGATTCGAGAAGCGAAATCTCCTTCGCGCCAGACGAGCTTGTCACTGG
>CAZZDT010000786.1:0-2751 GCA_964652435.1 uncultured Bdellovibrionales bacterium | reverse complement strand
CTTGGCTGGCCCTTGTAGCAATCCGGTAAGGGTCCCTGGGCAACACGCGCATTAAAATCCGCCACCGCCTCCATGCTGACCAAAGCCTTCGGTAGCATACCGGTGCCATCGGCAATCCGAATCCAATTCGAGTCTCTTAACTCCTCGATGGTCATCCAAACCAAAGAATCTTGCCACTGAGCATTATCAACGATTTCACCAATGCGATTGTACAGTTCCATTAAGGCAAGAATCTCGTGGGCACACGGTGAAAGAGGCCGGTCAATTTTATCCAGCTCAACTAAGCGCTCCACCTGAGCATCGAAGGCTGGCCGCTCGTGGCTCTTATGGGCAAGCTCATCAAGCTCCTGATGGCCCAACATCAATAGGTGGTCGGTGTTGCCTTGAATGCTTTCCGAGGGTGCCAAGCGTTTGGCCCGAAAAGAAAACTGACCACGCTTAAATCCAAGGACTCGAAAGAATGCCTTTCGTCCACGTAAGGGTCCGTAGAGCGTCTCCACGATTTGGCCCTCGCGAAGGAAAATATCGGCACCGTAAGTGTGGTCGATACTCATCACCTGCAGCCGGCCTGTACGACGGTTCATGGACAAGACCTGGAGCAGATCGGGCAAACCTATATGTTCTAAATCACCGCCTAAATCACCATCAGGTCGCTGACTTTTACCCTCATAGTCTCGGCGACGCAGGGCTCGAATGATTGCACCTTGCAATTCATGAATATTGAATGGCTTGTTCAGGGCAATGTACTGCGGGTTACCCGTATCCAGAGGTTCCGTCGCGAGGTCAGCCAAAAATACCACGGGCGTGTGCTTAACCTTAGGCAAGTTCGACACAATCTCTAGAAACTGTGTTGCTCCAATCGAGCCGCAATCTGCATCGTAGATGATCAACTCGGGAAACCCGATAACGGCTTGCTCCAAAGCGGCGGTGCCGTCATCTACACACAGAACATTATAGTCGTTCTCAAAAACTTCGATGACATCGGCCCGAACATCACCAGGCGCCATCGCAATCAAGATTGATAACTTATCTTGCATGCCTAGAGTCCTAGCCAAATGGAGAAGACTAAACGGGTGAGAACCAGCATGTCATTCGGCGCTACAACATCGCGTTCAGGTTTCGTATTGGTGATGGGTTCAGAATCACTGATCGGTGACACCGTAACCACCAACTCCAAGCTTGAACTGAACCAGCTTAAGAAATCCAAACGCACACCACCTCGCGTTGACAAATGCCACGAAGAACCAATGCCTTCAGTTTCTCCGTAAGCAAAACGCGATGCAGAGTCTCCAGTCTGAACAAGCTTGAGGACAAGCTCTGGGTCTAAAGAATAATAATATCCGTGAAAGCTAAAACCGCCATCCACACCCACAAAAGGAGTCCACCCGCGACTGGAATCTCTAAAGAGGTAGCTAACCCCTGCTCCAAGGTCTAAGCCCAACCATTGAGCTTTTTGATTCGCACTACGAGAATTCGCTTCCAGTTGTCCATCATCTCGATAATCTAAAGCAGCTTCTGCCCCGTAGGTTTGGCCACCTCCAGCATAAAACCGAAGTTCATAACGCGGAATAAATTCCCAGGTTAACGCAAACCCTAAGTTGTACCCTGCTCCGGGATTGCTCACGGCCCCGAAACCCGTCACAACACCGACCATTGGAAATTGTAAGCCAACGCCCAAGCCAAAATACCCTGGCTTTTCTACTTGCGCCGCCAGCGACTCCGTGGGCTCTTCTAGAATGGGCTCATCGGATTGCCCGTAAGCGGGAGAAGCCAAAAGTAAGCCGGAAAGGATTATGGCCAATAGACTTCGCATCACATGCCCTTCTGCAAGCGATAAGTTAACTGCAACTTATCCATGAGTTCACTCACCGTCACCCAATCAGAAGTATGGTAACCCAACCAGCGATCCCCTTGCTGGCGACGGGCAACCAAACCGTATGCGCAGTGCTTCGAGAAAAATAGAATGACTTCGTGTTCTTCCAAGTCTTCGGGCTCGCCTACCAATTGAGTAAGGTTTTCTAATTCCAACCAAGGCCGAAAGAGTTCTTCGTTGAGAGTGTAAACCTTCAGATGACCGTCCTCGAACTGACCTTCAAAAGGTTGAAGCCGCGTTAAATCCGCGCTGACCTTACCCGCTAGATAAAGCCAGCCCAAACCGTCGCTTTGGACCATGGCTTCACGCAAAATCATATCGCGAACCGCCGCAATTCCATCGGGGGTGATTGGTCGCCAGGTACATGCAGGTGTGGCAAGCTCTTTCTTCTGTCCCACGGGACCAAACTCTTCCTCATCCATGACCGGAGGTTCAATCAACATTTCTGCTGCATCCCAAAACCCCAAGCGCCGAACCATCGGGTTGGCAAACGAAGTGCGTTGATGCTCACGCATCCGACGCATGGCCGTGGTCATGAGTGCGGAAACCTCGTTTCCATCGCCCGGCAATGCCGCAAGACCAAAACAGTACGTCACGCGATGCTTATCACAAATCGATGCGACCGACGGATGTTGTTCAAGACCCTGACGAATCCGCTGGCCCACAATAAGACCTGCTAAGTAGGGACTTTCGGGTAGCATCACAGCGTAGGTATTTGCAGAAAGTTGCGCCACTACATCTATGCCCCGAACTGCTTGGGCCATGACCGCACTGGCATGCTCACTCATTTCCCGAACCTCATCGGGCAGCAGATGCTCTTCGGATCCACTGCTGCTTGCATAGGAAACGAGTAGCAAAGTTAGAGGACGCCGGTAACG
>CAZZDT010000785.1:0-2751 GCA_964652435.1 uncultured Bdellovibrionales bacterium | reverse complement strand
TGTGTATGAGGGAATCCTACATAATGAAGAAGCAAAACACCCTCCCAAAATTTGCCCATGTAATTGACGAGGTTTGCGGAACTTTAGGGGTCGTTGGGGACGATCTCTTGGCCCATCTCAAGCGTGAGATACCTTCGAAAATACTGTTTAGACGTGCTCAAGACGTTGTCCTTCTCTCTGGCCACACAGGGACCGGTAAAGAGGTTATTGCCTCTACCTGTCACCATGCCGCCAAAAAGGGTCTGGACCGTAAAGGAGAGCTCGTTGAAGTGAACTGTGCCAACCTTGGTGGCGGTGTCTTTGAAAGCCAGCTCTTTGGCTACAAAAAAGGCGCGTTTACCGGTGCCGACCGTGACTTTGCGGGCTTGGTAGGCCGAGCCGCCGGTGGAACGCTCGTACTCGATGAAATTCAGTCCCTTGAGCCACAAGATCAGGCAAGATTGCTACGCTTTTTGGGTGAGCGTGAATATCGCTCGGTAGGCGACGACAAAGTGCGCTCAAGCGATGCACTCATTATCCTCTCGACCAACCGTGACCTTTCCGAGATGGTCGATAACGGAGAATTTAGACGCGACTTGATGGATCGGGCTCCGGCTAAGATCTACATCCCTTCTCTCTACGAACGACGTCGCGACATTGGGCAGCTCGCACAAAGCTTTGCCCTGCAAGTAGCGCAAGATATGGGAATCGAAGAAGAATTCTTTGGATTTACCCGTCGAGCACGCGCCGATATCGAGACAGCGGTCATCCGCTCCAATGAAGTGAGTATCCGCCGTCTAAGAGAAGTTATCCGAGATGCTGTTTTCTCCTCGGTTGTTGAGGAAATTCCAGAGGCTCTCGACAGCGATTGGATGCAACCGATTCTGGAGCGTGAATTCAAGTTCAACTTGGCGGACCGAGATGCTCAGGATGTAGACGAGCTCGAACGAGAGTTCGATATGCTGGTGGCACGAACCAAACTCAAAGAAGTTGCGGCACATCACCATGTTAGCCCGCAATCACTGAATAAATTGGTAGCTGCGGTTCATAGCTTGATCGACGATATGGACAATCCAAGTCGAACGTACCGAAACATCACCGAAAGAACCCATCGCCTCTCTAAGGTCGCGTTATGGTTAGTTTCTGGTGCTGAAACTCAAGCGCAATTCCGACGCTATTTCGGTAAGCACAACTCTGAAATGCCAACCAAGAGCGTGGCGCATCAAATCTATTACGAAGTCTTTCCGAAGGAGCGTAAGGGATGAGCGCGGCTCCAAGCCATACGGTCGTAGAGTCAGAATTGGCTTATGACCTCTTGCAAGACCACACCGAACTGGTATTAGCTTTACTAGAGCGCCCAATGCCCAAGGGTGAGGTTATAGAGATGCTCGGGAGTGAGATTCCCTTGAAGCGTCTTCTAAAGCATGGGCTTGTTTCCCAGGAAGGTAATACCATCTACGCCGTCGCTGAAGCTTACACACAGCTTCGCCAAGAAGGCATGGTGACATTTCTCGAACGATATATTTTGCCATCGTTAAGTGCGGGACTCTCCGTAGAGTCCGATGTCGATCCCGGTGGCATTGCGAACGTTTGGTCGGTCCCTCTTAAGCTCTCCGAAAAAGACTTAGAGACTGTTCGACCTGATAATATTGATGATTTTTTTAATGAACTTTTGGAAGCCAGCGATTTACCTGCCCAGGGAATGCTCTCGCGATTAAGCGTGCTGGTTATCGGAACCTCGAAAGAGATCGATACCGAGCTTTCAAAAGAAGATGCGATTCTAAAGCAATTGAAGTGTGCTTCTATCCAGCGCTCAACTGCCAATGAAAAGCATCTCGCGATTTTATCGCAATTTGATTGTCTAGCGGACAGCACACGGTTTGAAGCAGCCCGAGATGTTGTGCAGAAGCTGGTCAACAAGGTGGATGTCCAAAAGGCATCTACGCCCAGTGAAGCAAATTACCACCTGACCGTGGCCACTCATTGGCGATGTACCGCCGCCAATGGATTGGATAACGAGGTGGAAGTGAGTCAGTTATGTTGAAGCAAAATGTAGTAAAACTTTTTCTCGTATTGGGTTTAGGCCTGGTTCTTGGATTGATGCCCGCAATGGCAACTGCCGGTGGTATTATTACCCATGGCCGTACAACCTCTGAGAATGGTCTAGAACAAGAAGATGATCAGCAAGCAGAGAGCGATGATGAATTGAAAGATTCACTGATTCAAAATCAGATTTATCTCTTTGTATCGATGATCATGAATGGTCACGAGAGCTTTGCATCTGTTGAAGGCGATGACGATGAAGACGGTTCATTGGCAGCATCACCAGACGATGACACCGAAGCCGGTGGTTGTCAGCAATTCCCTGTTTCATCTCTGACCAGCCTACTCGGTTTCGCTTGGCTTCTAAGAATGAGACGACGTCGTTAATTCCGAAATGGCTCTGAGTTATTCAGAGCCAATTCTTTTTTCTTTCCAAAACGTCATCAGCACTTCGGGGCAGCTCATTTAAGAGCTGCAACACGGACTTGTTAAGTCCCGGTACCACACACTCTCCTGCAATCTCAGCCAATGGTTCCAAAACAAACGTGCGCTTATGCATTTCAGGATGGGGTACATTCAAATCTTCAGACTCGATGATGGAGTCACCGAAAAGAACCAAGTCCAAATCCATAGTCCTAGATTCCCAGCGTTTATGACGAACACGGCCCAGCTGATTTTCAATGGATTGCATCAAATGCAACAGTGCAGCGGGCTCAAGAACCGTCGATA
>CAZZDT010000784.1:0-2762 GCA_964652435.1 uncultured Bdellovibrionales bacterium | reverse complement strand
GTCATGCAAGAGTTGGAGCGGGGCGATTCAGGCCTGCGTTCACTTTGCAGCGTTCAGGGTGCGTTGGTTATGTATCCGATTCTTACTTTCGGAAACGATGAGCAGAGAAACAAATATCTCCCTAAATTGGCCACGGGTGAAATGATTGGATGCTTCGGTTTGACCGAACCCAATGCGGGCTCGGATCCAGCCAGCATGAACACCAACGCGGTCAAAGATGGTGACCATTACATTCTCAATGGCGAGAAAGCTTGGATTACCAATTCGCCTATCGCGCATCTTGCAGTGGTGTGGGCTAAGGACCGTAGCGACGGTGACCGCATTCGCGGCTTTATTGTTGAGCGCGATATGGAAGGTTTTGAAACGCCGTACGTAGAAGGAAAGTTTTCTTTGCGAGCGTCTCCAACTGGAGAAATTGTTCTTACAGATTGCCGAGTACCTGCTGAAAATCTCCTACCTGAGTCCAATGGCCTCAAGAGTCCTTTAATGTGCTTGACCCAAGCACGTGAGGGTATCGCTTGGGGAATCACTGGACCTGCGTTGGATTGCTTTGAAACTGTTCTCAATTACGGCATCGAGCGCATCGCCTTTAACAAGCCGATTGCTAACTTCCAGCTTTATCAGCACAAATTGGCTGAAATGGCCACGATGATCATGAATTCACAGTTGATGAATTTACATTTTGGTCGGCTCAAGGATGCTGGTAAGCTAACACCGGTGCAGGTAAGCATGCATAAGCGCCATAATGTTGAAAAAGCCCGAGAAATTGCGAGCATGGCTCGTGGTATGTTGGGTGGAATCGGTATCACCGATGCTTATCCGGTGATTCGCCACATGATGAATATCGAAAGTGTCTATACTTATGAAGGTACCCACGAAGTTCATACATTGGCATTGGGCCGAGCGCTTACCGGACTTAATGCATTCGCATAAAGTTCTTCGTCGCCTTGGGGTGACGGTTCTGGTGGCGCTTTTGATTGCACATCCGGGTATGGCTACGGCCATGCCCATGTGCCCAGCTCATAAAGATCTACCTCTTCTTACCATTGACGAGCTTCAAGATTCAGCGGTGCCAATTTACGATAATTGGCAGGTGATGTGGAATGGTGTGCCCTTAAGTGATGCGCAAGTCGCAACATTGTCAGGGGATGGCCATTTAATAGACAGAACCCATGAAGAAATGGCTGATCGTGGACTTTGGGTTTACACTGGTCTTGCAACGGCCGGCGTTGGTGTTGCCACGAGTGCTACAGGTTGGACCATGTTGGGCCGACAAAGTTCCACCGATGCCGTGAGCATGGGGCTCGCCATTGGAGGTCTTTTAATCAGCGTTGTGGGGGTGTTGATCATGACCGAAACCATACAACGTCGTGCAGAGCCACACATGGCTCCAACTCCCCGCCATCGATTGAGCCGAGAAGAGATGCAAGTGGTCGTGAAGAATATCAACAACACCCTTTACAGTCAGATCTGTGGAGCTGTGCTTATGGTAGGAGAATAACCATGAAGGTTATCATTGCCGGTGCGGGTGTGGTTGGTAAAACACTGGCCAAACAGCTTTCTCAAGAAGGCCACCGGGTTGTTATCATCGATAGAAACCGAGAACTTCTCAGGGAAGTCTCTGAGAAATTGGATGTCTTGGCCCTGCAGGGAAATGCAGCCAGTCCGAAAATGCTACGGCGTGCAGGAGTTGAGGACACTCGTCTTTTGATTGCGGTTACCAACAGCGATGAAGTGAATGTCATGGTTGCCATGATGGCAAGCAATATGGGGATTCGCGAGCGATTGGTCCGTGTCCGCAATCGGGAATACACCGTCGATAATGAAGATCTAAAGCTTCGCGATATGGGAATCAACCACATCATTAACCCTGAGCCCGTCGTTGTTGATTCCGTGATGCAACTTCTGGATATCCCCGGCGCTACGGAGGTGACGACCGTCGCCGATGGGCAGGTGAAGATTTTAAGATTTTCTATTGATGAAGATTCTCCGGTCACCGGTAAAACCCTAGCGGATATCCGCCGGGTAGGGGCTTTGAATTCGTTTTTGATTTTGGAGATCACTCGAGGGGACAAAACTTTTGTACCGAGAGGTTACGATACCGTTGAGCCCGGGGACCATATCTACGCATTGGCTGCTTCAGAGACTGTGCCGTTTTTTGTACCGATGATTCATCGAAGTGTGCCTCAGACTGAGCGCGTACTTATTGCTGGCGCGAGCCGTTTGGGCATTGAACTCGCTCGAAAACTCCAAAAGCGTGTAAAGTTTGTGATCATGCTCGAGAAAGACCCCGACCGAGCGGCGGTGGCGGCGGAGAAACTTGAGCACACCAACGTGTTGATGGGCGATAGCACCGACCTTGCTCTTCTAAACGAAGCGGCCATTGAAAGTTGTGACCTCTTTTGTGCGGTGTCCGATGATGACCAACGCAACATGTTGGCCGCAATGCTTGCCAAACGCCACAGCAAAGCACGAACTGCAGTATTGGTTCACCAGCCAGAATTTGTACCGGTCTTGGATAGCTTGGGCGTTGAGAGTGTTCTCAGTCCACGGATGGTGACCATTGGAGAGATACTCACTCACGTTCGTAAGGGTATGATTCATTCTGTAACGCAAATGTCTCATAGCAACGCAGAGCTATTGGAGCTGGAAATTCCAGCCGGTAGCTCTATGGATAATAAACCTCTTAAGGAACTTAAGTTTCCTAAGGGTGCTCTGGTGGCCGCTATTGCCAATGAAACGATGGTTGTTATCCCAGATGG
>CAZZDT010000783.1:0-2766 GCA_964652435.1 uncultured Bdellovibrionales bacterium | reverse complement strand
ACCCTCCTACCGGTAGAAGTAGGCTCTAAGCTTGCCAACAAAAAGCCGAAGGCGACCAAGAGGAAGCCAGCGACCGATAAGCCCAGCAAGCGTTCAGCAACCATCGATGGACTCAGCCAGTACATGAAGCAGCTGAGCCACATCCCGTTGTTTACCGCCGAACAAGAAGCCGAAAAAGCCAAAGAACTTGAAAGCCAGTGCTTGATCACGTGGTCCGCAGTCTTAGAGCATCCGGGAATGCTCAAATGTCTCCAGGCACATAGCGAAGACCTAGAAACCGAAACCCAAGAAAGTCTTCTGAAACTCACCGGGAGTTACAAACGAGCTGCAGCCAAAGGCAACGCACTCTCAGCTCGCAAGAACTCAAAACGTGATGCCTTGGTTGCCAAACTCAGCTCAGAACTAAAGAGATGGGATTCAGATCTTGCCCTGCTCGAAGCTACCCTTAGCTCCATAAGAACAACGGTGTGGAAGTCGGAAGATTCCCATGAGGGAATTTATGCAATCAGCGAAAAACAACTTCTGAAACTAGAACGATACCGAGGCGAAGCGCTCCGAACGAGAAATGGTTTCGTCCGTGCAAATTTGCGACTCGTCATCAGCGTAGCGAAAAAGTTCCACAACGATAAACTCGCCTTCATTGATTTAATCCAAGAAGGAAACATCGGCTTACTCAAAGCTGTTCACCGATTCGACTACCGCAAAGGATTTAGATTTTCGACCTATGCGCACTGGTGGATTCGACAATCCATTGAACGTGCGATTATTAACAAGGGCTCACAGGTTCGGTTGCCCGTGCACGTCATTGACTCGAGACGTCAGGTAAAGCGTACAACCAATCGGCTCAATCATACTTTAGGACGCGCACCTTCCGCTGAGGAAGTGGCAAAGTCTCTTCAGATACCTATACAAAAGGTAGAAGAGGTCCAAAATGGAATCAATCCCGATCCCATATCCCTTGATGAAGAACTCAGCGCCAGCGACCCAAGACGGTTCGTAGATTTAGTCCGCGATCAAAGTCGACCGGCCATTGACGAATCGCTGATTCGTGAAAACACGTTAGAGCGCATTCGTGATCTCATGGGTCTTCTAAACCCAATGGAGCGCGATATCATCATCAGACGCTTTGGCCTTGGAACCGATACCGATCAGACACTGGATGAAATTGGCCAACGATACAATCTCTCGCGGGAGAGAGTTCGACAAATTCAAGTTCAAGGTTTGGCCAAAATGCGTCGTATGTGTGACCGAAGACAAATCAGCTCTGTAAGTTAGCCCCGCTGACAATTCGCACAATAAAATGTGCTTCTGCCACCTTGAACAACCCGGCGAACCGTTCCTTCGCACCGCAGACAGGGCTCACCTTCTCGACCATAAATCGAAAGCGATTGTCCAAAGTAACCGGCTTCACCATACCCATTGCGAAAGTCACTGATGGTGGTGCCGCCTTGCTGAATCGCGGCACTTAGAATTTCGCGAATCGCTTCAACCAAAAGGTTACACCGCTCGCGACCGACCCGTCGCGCAGGTGTTTTGGGATGAATTCCCGCTCGAAAGAGCGCTTCAGCCGCATAAATATTACCCACACCAACCACCCGGCGAGAGTCCATAATAAAATTCTTAATGCTTACCTTCAAACCTCTACTGCATTCATACAAATAATCACCGCTGAATGTTTTCTCGAGAGGTTCAGGTCCAAGATGCGCAAGCCGTGGATGCTTCTGCAGATCATCCAAACAAAACGCATCAATCGAACCAAAGCGTCTCACGTCGTTGAAAACCAGCTTTCGACCTTTGTTTAATTCGAAAATAACATGGTCGTGTATTTGCACCTCGTGCGATCGTTTCGCCAAACTCAACACACCGGTCATGCCAAGATGAATCAACATCGCACCGCCATTCTCCATTTCGAAAATAAGATATTTGCCGCGCCGCGCTATATTGAGAATGGATCGATTTAAGACCCACTTATCAAAACGACGAGGTTCCAAACGCCACCTTAAGCGCGGCTCACGGATGTTTACTGCTTGAATCGTTTCGCCACGCAGCTCGGGCTCCAATGTGCAACGAACCGTTTCTACTTCTGGTAATTCTGGCATAACTCTCATCTTTACGTCATTTTGTGTGCCCCAATGTAGGACACGAACACACCTTATGATCTTAGACCATAAATTCCCAGATATCTTGGTTCGCACTCGGCTTCGGTATATGAAACAATTAAAATCACCGGTAATATCGGTGACCTGCACCGGCTGATCTTCTATTGGGGGAGTAAAAATGAGCCAAGTCGCGGATTCAAATAATCGTAAGCACACACGCGTTGCTGTGCACGTTACCGCTGAGATTTATATGGAAGCGGGAGCAGTTCTTAAAGGAACCACTCGAAATATGATTTTCGGTGGAGCCTTCGTTAACATAGATCTCGATGAAAGCACTGCACCCCAAATTGGTGACAAGTGCGAACTTCATCTCAAATTGGGATCTTCCGAGGCACCGCTAACGGTACCCGTCAAATGCAAACTTGCTAGAACGAATGCTGATGGACTTGGAATAGAGTTCCTATCAACGACAATTGAAGGTTACTGGCATTTTAAAAATTTGATGGTTTACAACTCACCAGAATCTGACCGGCTCTTGCAAGAACTGGAAACACATCCAGGTCTATCCATCAAAAAGGAAAACCAGACGTAATCAATCGAATAATAATGAATAAAACTTTGGGGGAAATGCGGCTCAATTTGAGACCGAAACTAGACTAAAATAGCG
>CAZZDT010000782.1:0-2776 GCA_964652435.1 uncultured Bdellovibrionales bacterium | reverse complement strand
AGCTTCTGCCGCTGGCTCTGCCGGTGCTTCTTCTGCTGGTTCTGCTGGTGCTTCTTCTGCTGCCGGTTCCGCCGGTGCTTCTGCCGCTGCTTCCGCCTCTTGGATTTGGCCTAAGAGTTCGTCGGCTGCACCCTCGAGAGTTTCTTCCGGGGTTTTTTCCTCGGCTGGCTCTTCTACCGGTGCTTCTTCCACTGGTTCTGGAGCCGGTTCTGGTTCTGGCTCAGCAGCTGCGCCTTCATTGGGCAATGGAGCATTGGGATCGCCCGGACCAATTGCCTTTTTGCAGCTTTGAACAACTTTGGCGACGTCGACAGGATACTTAAAGAACCCATCACCGCCTCGGTCTTTGGCAGTTTTTTCGTTTTTGATGGTCTCTTTACCGGTTCCAAAAAAGATAATTGGAACGGTTGCGCCATCTGGATCCATGCGAATGACTTGCAATGAATCTAGGACACCAATCGTTTTGAGGCTGAAATATAGGGCCTTAGGGCTGATCTCATCGAACTTGTCGATACAATCGTCCGCATTGGTCGTGCTGTATGCGGTATACCCCGCAGCTTGCAGACCCTCGATGAGTTCCCCTAAGGAATTTTCATCATCATTTAATACGAGAACGTTCTTCGCCATAAATCGCCAAACTCTTTGATATCATACAGAATTACAGCATGCTGATTGGATCTACATCAAGAATTTGGCGCACGCCACTTTGTGGCCGATTTGATAGCGCCCCAAGCACCCTTCGAATGTCGTTTCGAGTGGCCCCCTTGAGAAGCAGCTGAATCCGATAAATGCCCTTAATACGGGAGAGTGGAGCGAGTGCGGGCCCCAAAACCAGCACCTCAGCATCCAATTTTCGGGCCGCAATTCTTAATTTTTCTGCCTGTTCTTGGGCCAATTTCATGGCCTTTTGTTCGTCTTCTGATTCAAATCTTAATAGGCAAAGGTACGCGAAAGGGGGGTAAAAAAGCTCTTCTCGGTACACAAGCTCCTGTTTGATGAACGATTCGAAGTCATGTTCGGCCGCACAAGTGATGGCGTAATGATCGGTTTCAAAGGTTTGAACGAGAACTCGCCCCTCTTTTTCCGCCCTTCCCGCACGCCCGGCCACTTGGGTAAGAAGCTGAAATGTGCGTTCGGCGGCTCGAAAATCAGGAAAATTCAGGCTGGCATCCGCTGATACAACCCCCACCAGCGTTACCCCAGGAAAATCGTGACCTTTGGTGACCATCTGGGTTCCCACAAGAATTTTGGATTCACGCGATCGGAATCGGTCCAATGCTCTTTCAAGATCGCGCCGGTTTTTGATTTGGTCTCGGTCGAGTCTTTGAATGGGGACAGAAGGTAGAATGCGGTTAAGCTCTGTTTCAATCCGCTCGACACCCACTCCGAAACTGCCAACTCGGTGGCCTCCGCAACTGGGACATTCATCGGGGGCCTGGGTTTCAAACCCGCAGTAATGACACTGAAGAATTTCACGGCGTCGGTGAAGTGTTAGAGAAACGTCGCATGAGTCACATTGAAAGGTGTGGCCGCAGTCTCGACAGGATACGTAGGGTGCGAAGCCGCGCCGGTTTTGAAAGAGAATGATTTGCTCATCATTCGCCAGTGTTTCTTCAATGGCGTCCACCATAGGTTGAGTGAAAATACCGTCCCCAATGCGCTCTTCTTCAGCGAGGTTGATGGTGGTGACTTCTGGAAGGGGGCGCTTGTGCACACGCTTGTGCAGCATCAGGCTCTTGTAGCGGCCTTTGTCGGCGTTGGTTCGGGTTTCAATGCTTGGTGTAGCAGAACCTAAAACGACAACCGCTTGTTCTTTATGGGCTCTAAAAACCGCCAAATCCCGTGCATTGTAGCGGGGCGTTTCATCTTGCTTGAACGAGGTTTCATGCTCCTCGTCAACGATGATGATGCCGATATCTTTAAGCGGTAGGAAAAGTGCACTGCGAGCCCCAAGGCCGATGACCGCTTCTCCATTGTTGACCCGTTCCCACTCGTCGCGTCTTTCTGCTTGGGTGAGCCCCGAATGAAAGGTGGCAACCTTCTCTCCAAACCTAGCGCGAAAACGTGCGCCGAGCTGAGGCGTCAACGCTATTTCTGGTACCAACACCATGGCGGTCCGCTCTTGAGCCAAGACTTCTTCGATGGCTCTTAAGTAGACCTCGGTTTTACCACTGCCGGTGACGCCTTGAAGCATGAAGGAACAAAAACTTTTTGTATCAATATGCGACTTCAGTTGTTCCAGTGCAGCAGCTTGCTCTTCGGTTGGTTCAGGTCTTAAGTCGGGCTCATTGGCCCCCGAATAGGGAGTGATCTTTTGTTCAACTTCGAATTTTTCAATGAGCTCTTTGTTTAAGAGTGTTTTGAGGCGACTGTAGGCATTTTTATCGATTTTACTAAGGTCAGAGCCGGTGATGTGACCGTCTGCTGGGATGTGCTTGAGGAGTTCTTTAGCACCTTTTTGTCGGTCACTCAGTACACTTTCAGCATCAGCTTGGAGGCGCCGATAGGCTGCGACCTTACGCGCTCCTTTGTTTTGTTTCTGTAGCCGCTCAAGCAGACCTTTTTCTCTTAGTCTTTTGAGGCGGGCCAGTGATGCGCGGCGGCTCCACTTTAATGCCTTTTCGACGGCAACAACCGTAAAGCCTTTGTCGTGATTGCGAGCTACTTCCAGCAGTTCGAGATCTTTGGCCGTAAGCTTGCCGGTGAGTGGGCTATCGGCCGCTTCGGTGATTCGGTATCGATAAGCACTGGGCCGGGCAGCTGCCGGAAGCGCCAC
>CAZZDT010000781.1:0-2786 GCA_964652435.1 uncultured Bdellovibrionales bacterium | reverse complement strand
CGAGCACCTTCAGAAGCGAACGGTGGCGGCGGCGGTGGTGCCAGTATTGGTGTGTTTACAATGAACTCAACACTCACCGTTAAAACTTCTGATTTTATTCGAGGTGCAGCAGGTGACGGTGGCAACGGTGGCGTGGGTGGTCGTGGTCAAAGTGGCGGCAGTGGCGGAAGCGGTGGCAGTGCCGATGGCGACAGCAAGCGTGGTGGCAATGGTGGAGCAGGTGCTCATGGCGGCCATGGCGGCGGCGGCGGTGGTGGTGCCGGTGGCATGTGTTTCGGCATCTATACCTACGGCAGTGACGTGCTTTCTTCGGGGAATACTTTCGAAGCCGGTGCCGCGGGCACCGGGGGTGTGGGTGGTGACTCAGCTCCCACAGCCCCTGTAGGAGAACGCGATGGTAATCCGGGTGCCAATGGCATCGATGGTCTGATTGGTGAAGTGGGCGTGATTCCCTAAGCTGCCTTCAGAGCCTCAAATCTGGTTTTTCGGGTCGGCGATGGCCCGAAAACACCCGGACTTTCTTCGAATCGTGAACACGGGTGCGATCAGAGGCTAATTATTCGAGAAAATTGAATATTTCTCCCATCTTTACCGTTCCCACTTCTGGGGTGGATCGTTATAAAGCTCCGAATCAATCAATAGTTTTGGGAGCTTTGCCGTGCACACGTTTCTTTCCGGTTTTCATAAGCCTGGTCGTTTCGGGTCCTTCGTTTTTTCAGCATGCTTGTTGTTAAGCATGGTTGTAGCCACGGGCTGCAACACAAGCCCGAGTGCCAGCGGTTTAGGCCAAGCGGATATTCCAACACCCGAAGCACAACCCTGTGGTGGGGATTGTCCTGAGGGCACAGTGTGCGTTCCAATCATTGACGAGAATGGTGAGCCTACCTTTGCATGTCTAGATGTGCATTTGCGTTATTGCTCTCCATGTCTTGAAGATGCCGACTGCATCGACCCATTTATGCCAGACGCAGGAAGCCTTTGTGTGACTCGCGAAGACGGTTCAGGCTCCTATTGTGCGACTGATTGTACGGAGCACACGGATTGCCCAGAGGGTGCTTATTGTTTGGAACGTGAAGATGGCCGCAATGTGTGCATGCCAGAGAACTTGAACTGTGAATGTTCCGAATGGGCCATTGAGAATGAAATGGTGACGCAATGTACTACCACGAATATCAACGGAACCTGTCAGGGCCAGCGTATTTGCAACGAAGATGGACTCTCCGCTTGTGACGCTCCAATCGCTCAAGAAGAAGTCTGCAACGATATTGATGACAACTGCGATGGGGTCATTGATGAAAGTTTCCCAACCGAAGGTGATGTTTGTGATGGTTCCGATGCGGATATGTGCACCGATGGGGCTTACGCCTGTGACCGCGGTCTTATCATTTGCTTGGAAGATCCCACGGGGCGTTTCGAAGTATGCAACGGTCTCGACGATGATTGCGATTCGGTCATTGATAACAATCTTGAAGATGAACTCGCAGACAATCAGTTGGGCGTTTGTTCCGGTTCTCTCAAGGTGTGTGCAGGAGAGACTGGCTGGATTGAACCTGATTACGCATTGACTGAGAGCTACGAGGTTGACGAACTCACCTGCGATAGCTTGGACAACGATTGTGACGGTGAAGTAGATGAACGCTTTGGTCCTGAGGGCGAAATCTCATTCACCGATGTGGACGAGAGCATTCGATTCATTGGGGATACTTGCGGGGTAGGTGTTTGTGAGGGTGGTACCGTGGTCTGCGGTGAAGATGGTGAAAGTCTTGTCTGCGACAGCGAAGGCGGTGCGCAGGCTGAAACCTGTGATGGTCTCGACAATGACTGTGATGGGGATGTGGATGAAGGATTCGATGCTCCTTTGGCAACTTTGCAAGCAGGTGTTTGTGAAGGTGCGGTCAAGGTATGCGGCGGGCTTACGGGCTGGGCCGATCCTGACTACACGTTGATCACTGGTTTTGAAGTTGAAGAAATCAGCTGTGATGGCCTCGACAATGACTGCGACGGTGAAGTTGATGAATTGCACAGCGTGGGCGGTTCCATCACTTATACGGATGTTGACGGAACAACGGGCTTAGGCCTTGGCCAGTCATGTGGCGTGGGTGTATGCGGCGGCGGTGTTGTTGAATGTGGTAGCGATGGTCTTAGTTTAACGTGCAGCAGTCTGGGACTGGCTGGTACAGAAATCTGTAACGGCGCCGATGATGATTGCGACGGTCAAATGGATGAAGAGTTGCAAGCTCCCGATGCGGCTTTCCAAGCCGGTGCATGTGCCGGAACTCTTAAAGTTTGTGGAGGCGCGGCCGGTTGGCTCGAGCCTGATTATGCAACCCTGGCAAACTACGAAGTCCAAGAGGTCAGCTGCGACGGCATCGATAACGATTGCGATGGCGAGACGGACAATGGTCTTGATGCACCAAGTGCAGCAAATCAAGAAGGTGTATGCCTTGGAACCCAGCAGGTGTGTAATGGTTCTCTGGGGTGGCAAGAGCCCAACTACACTTCTGTGACCGGTTATGAGCCAGTTGAGATTACGTGTGATGGTTTAGATAACAACTGTAATGGCAGCACCGATGAAGGCCTGATGGCTCCAACGGCGGCAAACCAGCAGGGTGTCTGCGGTGGTGCGATGAAAGTCTGCGGCGGTGAGCAAGGTTGGGTCGAACCCGATTACTCAACCATGGAATACTACGAAGCTACCGAAACACTGTGTGATGGACGAGACAACGATTGTGATGGATTTGCCGATAACGGCTTAGTGGCACCTGCAGCCGGCTTAAATGTCGGTG
>CAZZDT010000780.1:0-2788 GCA_964652435.1 uncultured Bdellovibrionales bacterium | reverse complement strand
TCCACGGAGGTGAGAATGGCCGAAGAAAGGTCAGTGCCTTTCACCGGAATCAAGTCGGTATCGATGGTGCCTAGAAAGATCTGAGCGGCGGCATAGTCCAAGGTGAGGGGACACTCTAAGAAAGAGGTTCCGGCGAATGCTACCAGACCGACCCGGTCACCATCTAAGAGGCGTAGAAGGTCGGTGATTTCGCGCTTGGCCCGCTCTATCCGGGTGAGCTTTCCGCCCGATTCTGCATCTTCCACGAGCATACTGTCGGAAACATCGAGGGCGATAACAATATCTACACCCTCACGTTTTACGTCTTCCCAGGTGAATCCGTAACGCGGTTGAGCCAAGCTGATGACACCCAAAGTCAGTGCAATGACAATGCAAACGGCTTTATAGGTTTGGCGCTCGCGGCTGTAATTGCTGGCCAGCCGGGTCACGAGTTCCATGCTGGCAAATTGTTTGAGCAAGGCAGCCTTGGTGCGGGCCACGTAGATATAAAATGCAATCAGAAGAGGTGATGCCCAGAGGAGCCAAAGAAGATCTGGGCGACCAAGTTTTCCGTCGCAACCATTCAGTAGCAATGCCATCAACATGAGGCTGTATTTTGAAAATTTGGCCATCATGGAATTTTCCTATAGCGGGTACCGAGCAGAATCACTTCGGTGAGCAATAGAAGAAGAGCTGCCCAAACAAAGAGTGAAAACTCTTCGTTGTATTCCAGGTAGCTCATGCTTTTGATTTCTGTTTTCTCCAGCGCGTCGATTTTGTCGTAAATGGCATCCAGTGCTTTTTCATCTTCGGCCCGAAAATAGGCACCTTCGGTGGTTTTGGCGATGGAGCGCAACGTCGCCTCATCGATTTCTACATCCTGATAGACAGGTTGTGAGCCAAAGAGCCCTTGTTGTAAGAATGGAGCCTTGCCGCGGGTTCCTGCACCAATGGTGTAAACTTTAATTCCAAAGGCTGCAGCCGCTTCAGCGGCGCTTTGGGGCAGCAGACTGCCGGCGTTGCTGCGTCCATCGGTCAAGAGAACTACGATTTTTGATTTGGCCTGACTGTCTTTTAGGCGCTTTACAGCGGTTCCAAGAGCGGAACCAATGGCCGTGGAATCACCGGCCATCCCGATTTCTAAGCCCTCTAAAAAGGTGGCCACAATACCATGGTCCAAGGTGAGAGGACATTGGGTAAAAGCCTCCTCGCCGAAGACCACCACACCGATTTGGTCGTTAGGGCGTTTCTCGACGAATTTGGCCACGACACTTTTAACAACTTCCAGCCGATTGCGTCTGCGCTTTAATGGCTTTTCTGCATCGAGGTCTAAGGCTTGCATACTGCCCGAAGTATCAATGGCCAGAACAATATCGATGCCTTCCGTAAGCACCTTCGTGTGCTGCTTTCCGGTTTGAGGACGCATGATAGCAACTGCAATCAAAACCACCGTAAGGATGCGCAGCAAGTGCAGAAGCTGCCGAATGCGAATGCTGATGGAAGGCTTCAGCCGCTTGAGTGTGCTGATGCTTGAGAAACGCAGGGCTGCATGGCCACGGCCCACATGGTTTGGAGAAGCAAAGCGCCAGAGCATTGCCAGTGCCCATATCAAAACGACGGGGCCTAGAATCAAACCGAGCCAAGTATCCGCGAAATTGAGTTGGCTCATGATGCGGCCTCCTCTTGAGGTTCCGGCTTCGGAACTGTGGCTTCCACAAACGAGAGTGCTTGTTCATACACCCGCTCGATATCGGATTCTTGGGCTGCGCTTCCCCCAAATTTGATGGCGTCGGTGGATTCCAAAAACGAACGCAACTGATTCTTCAGAGGGGACTCCACCGGAAGGTCATGTTGAATCAGTGGAACGAGCTCTTCGGTGGTTAAGTCGGTGGCGTTCATGCCAAAGCGATTCTCAACATAGGTACGAACCACGCCCGAGAGGGAAAAGTAATATCTGCGAACTGCCTCGGCGCTGCTGAAGTCGGTGCTGCGCAAATGATTCAATGCTTCAAAAGCAATTTCGTGGGCAGGTGCGGCAGGAACCACAATCTCTTCACGGCTTCTTCTTGAACGCCAGATAAGAAAACCAATCAAGGCGAGTAGGGCGGCGGCGAATGCCCCATAGAGTCCCCATGGTGTTGGGCTCTTCACGGTTCTCAACTTTTTCAAGCCCCTGATGTCTGTGGCGCTTCCATCTTTTGGCAAAACACTTTTGATTTCGAGAAATATTTCTGAGGTCTCAATGGTTCCTTTTTGGAGGTCAGCGCCGGTACCTTCCTGGAACGGAATTTTTATGGAGGGGAGAATGTAGGAACCTACCAGGTCGCCACGTAATTGGTACCAGGCGGTGACTTCAACCCGCTCGTCAGATTCTGGAGATTTATCTCGGCCAAAGTCGATGATGCGCAGGCCGGCAATT
The DNA here is from genome assembly GCA_964652435.1 of uncultured Bdellovibrionales bacterium. Lineage (GTDB taxonomy): Bacteria > Myxococcota > XYA12-FULL-58-9 > XYA12-FULL-58-9 > JABJBS01 > JABJBS01. The sequence continues at coordinate 390 of CAZZDT010000780.1, read as the reverse complement.
TCGGATCCCACCTCAGGGAGGCTCACTGAAACACCCGGCTTGTGGTTTAAGGTGACGCGGTAAGTAATAACATCACCCGTGGTGGCAATGGCTTTGTCAACGCTGGCGCTTGCTTCAACCGAAGGCCTATTATCAGGCGCAGCTTGTTCTTTTGGTTCTTGAGAGAAGCCCACAAGACCTAAACAAAGAGCAACCAATATGGAGAGGTTGAGCCGCATGATTAAGGAGCAAGCCTTTCCGGGTAAAGTTTCACATCGCCCGCACTCATTTCTTGAGAGATGACTTGGCCGTATGCCTCTTGGATTTTCATCATTCGATAGGCTTGTTCTACCGCGGGTTTGGCCTGTTCAAAAGTCGGTTCTTGATCGCCTTTTTTAAACATTGCCTTTT
>CAZZDT010000779.1:0-2789 GCA_964652435.1 uncultured Bdellovibrionales bacterium | reverse complement strand
GAGTAGGATCAGGCCATTTAAGGTCTTAGTGGCTATCGTCACCTGAAAAGGTCGTCTCAAAGCCGTCGTCTTCAACTTCTTCGAGTACATCGCATTCTGGATGCGCGGGCCTGGAGGTAACTTTGCGCTTGAGCCGAATGACTTCCTCGATGAGCCCAAAGAGAATGTATCCTGAGAAGTAAATCATAAAGGCAAACGATGCTTTGACGCCGATGGCAAGGCCGATAAAGCCAGCGAGCATGGCTCCTAGAATGCCCATGGACACTGGGGTGGCTTTCACATTCTTGAAATTACGGTAACGCACGTTGGAAACCATCAAAATTCCCAAGGCGACCGTTAGAGCGATTACAAAGGTGAGCTTGAGTACTGGCTCAGCCAAAGTTTGCTGGTGGTACATAATAACGGAGCAAAGCATACCGGCTGCCAGTGGAATGGGTACACCAGTAAAGTAAGAGGAAGTACCTTCCTCATGGGCCGCCAAAACGTTAAATCGAGCGAGGCGAATCAGGCCGCAACCAAGGTAGATGAATGCCGTTACCAGGCCTGCTATTCCGAGAGCATTGAGGCCCCATTTGTAAACAATCATGGCTGGGGCAACCCCGAATGCTACCGCATCAGCCAATGAGTCGAGTTGTACGCCAAAATCGGATTGGGTGCGGGTGAGTCTGGCTACACGGCCATCCGCCATATCGAAAAAAGCGCTGAAAAAGACTGCTAAACAAGCACGGCTGATGTCTTCAGCAGTGGGTGTTCCGGAGATTAAAGCGATGGCGTATAGACCACAGAACACACTGGAGAGCGTAAAGAGGTTCGGCAGAACAAACATCGCTCGGCCTAAATTCAGCCGCAATCGCATCCTTTTCTTGGGCGCTGCTGGCTTATGGTCGCTCTTGTTGTTCATATTTGAGCTTTATACACCAATCTCGTTTGAAGGGCAGTTCGTTGAAGGTTAGTCCACATGGGTTAAGCCACATGCTTCAAGGTCGCCATTGGCAAGCCTTTCACACAGGTCCGCTCCGGTGCAGGTTGTTGAGAGCAGTTCAGAGCATACATTTTGCTGCTCTGTGCTGGGACCTTCGCCTGAGTCGTCACTGAGCGAATTGATACAGTTACGCTGAAGCGTTTCTGTAGGCTCACATTTACAGACGTCTTCGGCGAGCGTTTTACATGGATTCCCACACGCGGAAATGAAAACAATTCCAACAAAGCTCAACATCAAAGCAGAAAACTTATATATCTTAAGTGACATTGCAGGGGGCTATATCCGTTTCTGGCTCCTTTCTGCAAGCAAAGGAAACCACTTGGTACCATGAGTAATCTCTCGCAGGCATACGTATTGGGTTTGATGGCTGAAGTAGCCCATAAACTACCCTTGGTGGAAGGGGAATTGGCGCAGGCTCAGCAGAGAGTCGCCGCTGTTGATTCAGAGCTTCAAGCGGCCGCTTCGGAACATCGCTTGGCTGCCCAAAGTGCCCGTGATTGCGAAGAAAATACGGCTCGTAATCAGCGAGAGCTGGGTGAATCCAATCAGGTTATTGCTGGTATTCACCAGGAAATGGCCGGGATTAAGCGTAAGATCGATGAAATTCAGGCGGATATGGACCGAGAGGGAAAGGGCCAGCTTTTTCGGCGGTTGCGTCGGGAGAGAGCCAAACAACTGAACCTCTTGGACGAGCGCCAGGAAAAGTTAGAGGCAGTGCAGACGCGGGTGGCTGAGATTCGCGAAGCGCTCAAAGAGCTGGATGTCGTAGCGAACCAGGCTGAGGATCTCTTATTGGCGCGGCGGGATGTCCTGGAAGGGCATCAACAGGCACTGCCTGCACCGGGGCTCTATACACAGGTTTTTGAGTTAAGTGTTTCCGCGGCCCATTGTGAATTCTTTCTCGAGCGTGATGCCGATGCGTGGTGTGGCAGTGTGGGCAAGGCCATTGATTGGATGGTAACGCTTCATGAGGGCTTAGCGGCTGGGCGCTATCAGCTTGATCGCAACAGTCACTTTGTAGCGGGGCGGTCTACCGCAAGTGCAGAAGCTGTGTATGCAGCAATTTCGATTGGGCAGCTCGACAGAGCCAGAGAGCTTTTTGCGGGTGTGACCCACCCGAATCTTTTTTTTCACGAGATTTTCAACGTTTTTCGAGTTTGGTGCGCGGGAATGTGGCTAACCGGTGACGTGCAGGGCTTAACGCGTCTCTTGGGCAGGTACGAGTTTGCTGAAGGTTTGCGCGGGGGCTATGTCCAGGGGTTCAGTGGATTGCTGGAAAATGATCCCGACAAGGTTTCGCAAGGGTTAAAAGACATTTGCCGCCACGAGTTCGAACTGTGGCAGGACCCGACGTTGAATCGGGGTCTTGGGGTTGTCAATCTTGGGGCTGTTGGGCTTGCACGTTTGGCTTTGGATGCAGGTTTACGGGTATCGATTCCTGGCAATACCGTACCCGATGAATTGATTGCTCGCTAGATATCCCAAAATCCAGTTTTGAATTGTTCTAGACCTTAAGCTATGACCGTCCCATGCTGAATGCCATCTGGGTTGTTATGATTTTCATTGCCGTTGTTTGCGGCGCACTTACCGGTAAACTTGATGCTGTGACCAAAGCGTCTGTCGACTCGGCGAATGCCGCCGTGAGTTTGGCCATTGGTCTGGTTGGCATCATGGCCTTTTGGCTTGGGATGATGCGGGTTCTGCATCATGGTGGCTTGCTAAGAGATATGGCTCGGTTTCTGAAGCCAGTGATGGTCAGACTTTTTCCCGACGTTCCCCCAGAGCACCCCGCAATGAGCATGATGAT
>CAZZDT010000778.1:0-2791 GCA_964652435.1 uncultured Bdellovibrionales bacterium | reverse complement strand
CGCACGTCGCAGCGGTCGCTGCCTTGATGTACCCCACCAATCCGAGCATCAGCCCACAAGAGGTCAAAGCAGGCCTTCGAAATTTTACCAATGCCTTCCCCACCGGCGATGGCCAGAACTGCGACACCACCGTCTGTGGTTCCGGTATTCTCAATGCATATGCATCCGTGACCGCAGCCACGACTGGTGAGTTGGGCGATATCCCTCTCGAACCAGCGCCTATTTTGGACGACCACGGCAACGATATTGCGACTGCGACCATCGTCAGTCTTAATTCTGAAACCCAAGGCAATCTAGAAACCGATGGAGATCATGATTTCTTCGCTTTCGAAGCCACCGCCGGTAACCAATATACACTTGCAGTCAATCTATTAAATCTCAACGACAGCGTGCTCTTTGTATACGATGGCAATGGCAATGAACTGGCCACTGATGATGACAGCGGAGAGGGATACGCATCTTATCTTGAATACAATGCCACTTACTCTGGCACGCACTACATTAAAATACGTGCCTATAGTCCCCTTCAACGAGGTCAGTACCTCCTGAGTATTACCGGTGCTCAGGACGATTTCCAAACCCTAGAAAATAACATCCCTGTCACCGGTATCGGCGCCGCAGCGGGGCAAATGCTCTACTTTACAATTGAGGTTCCAGAACACACCCGTTCACTCACCATCATGACTCAAGGTGGCATAGGAGACGCGGACCTTTATCTGAAACGTGAAGAGCGCCCAACCCGTTTCGATTTTGATGAAGCCTCTATTCAAGAAGGCAACAGCGAAGTCGTCGCCGTCCGTCATCCAGAAGCCGGAACTTGGCATGTGATGATTGAAGCCTTTGGCAGCTTTCAGAACTTAACGCTAACGCCCCAGCTGGTGATAGGCTCCACACCCACCCCACTTGAAAATGGCGATTACCTCACTGGGCTAACGGGCTCAGCCGGCTCGAAAGTGGAATATGTCTTTGAAGTCCCGACTCAGGTAGCACAAATGACCGTTCGTATTGGTGGCGGCATCGGCGATGCGGATATCTATTTAAAACAAGGCTCAAAGGCGAGTCTGGTCCATTTTGATTACCGTCCTTTTAAGAGCGGTAACAACGAAAAGATTGTCATCAATAATCCTGGCCCAGGTGGTTGGTACATTATGATTCACGGTTATCAAGCCTACGAGGACTTAAGCCTACGGGTGGAATTTTAAACTGTAAATGAAAAAGCCGGGTGCTGCGCACCTGGCTTTTTTTTGGGGTTCATTTTCAGGTTCTTAAAATTCCACACACATCGAGTCTTCATTGAATATGCCACTTCACAATGATTCAACGCCACGCATGAGAGTCATAAGCATCCTATACAATCCAAAGTCATTCTTTTTCCCGTTTCAAAATCGGTCACAATGCTTCGATATATTTTGCTCAAGACTCAATGTGAGCGGTGGCAGAGATGAAAATTGTATTCAGCATGTGCACCTCAATATTTTTGTAGGTACAAAGTGCTCACAGATATCGCTGGATTTTAAAGAAAGCATCCCACGGATGTGAGACAGATGAGAACCACCAAAAGAAGACGCCCTGCTCTTAATCGAACGCGCTCATACTTACCTTGAGCGTTTCCCGCCCAAAGCTTCTCAGGGTCGCGATAGCATCGGCTATACTTCACTTGCAGGCGCAAGGCTGAAAGGCCTTCGCCCCAGGACTTGAGTATTTCCAATGACTTCAATTGCAGTGAATGAGCAAGGCCTGTCATGTCCACTGCGTTCACGATGCGTTTAGACATGGGTTGCAAATGCCACATCATCGTTCTCCCCGTAGTTGTTCCCACCCATAGGACTTCTGCCCTGAGAAAAACCGGACATTTTTTTGATTATTTCGGCAAAAAAACAACAAAAACCAATAATTCAAGGAACTTAAAGTACCCTTCGGCGGATCCATAAAGCTCCCGCCCCCATGAATAAGAGCGCAGAAAAGAGCCATAAGTAGATTGAGCTGCTTGCCTTATGGGTCACAACTACCGCCGAAAAAAGTGGAAAGTCGGGAACCAAAGAAGCCTTACCCGTAGAAGGTGTCTGACGATAATTGGATAGTTCAGGAATGCGATGAGAGAGGTAATAACTAAGCCCCGACGTTGTTACCACACCAGATTTTAAAAAATCAGCGCCGCCCTTTAAGCCCTCAAGAACCGCATGGGTAAAAATGCCGTTTTCTAATTGACCACCCTCCAAAGCAGCTTCACTTTCACCGCTGGCGGCATAAACCCATACGCCCTGGTCTACGCTCGTTAATCGACGCGTAATTTCAGAAGCAGGCATAACCGCACTGCCCACTCCGCTGGCGTGACAGGTGTCCAACATTGCAACAGTTCGTCCCCTCACTTTTCCAAGTGCCTCCGCCAAATCTCGGTGCCCAAGAGCGGTTGTGGCTAACGAATCTCTTTCTCCGTCGGATGGCAAAAAATAAAAAGCACCGTCCTCATCAGCGAAACCATGCCCAGCCAGAAAGAGTAAACCCACATCGGTGCTGCCCACATTTGCCGCCAACCACTGCAAGCCTTGTTGGACTTGTGCCAGAGTTGCATTTTGCATCATTTGGACAATCACCGCCGAGTACAAACTGGTCGATGTTGTTCTGAATACATCAGCAATATCCTGAGCATCACGAGCAGCGTACCTTAAATTCAGCCTCGAATCGGCATATTCGCCATTGCCAATCGAAAGAACGACCAGCCGGGGTTTCACAAACGGTGTCTGGGTTGGATTCGAAGCTACAACAATTGCATCCGGCGGCCCTTCTCCGT
>CAZZDT010000777.1:0-2792 GCA_964652435.1 uncultured Bdellovibrionales bacterium | reverse complement strand
AACGTCCGGTGCATTTTCAAAAGAGGAATGAACAATTCGTACACGATCACCAAAAGGCGCCAGCCGAGCTGTGGCTACACCAATAGCTGTTTGGTCTCGGTCTAAACCAATTAAGCTGGACTCCGGTATCGCTTCCAAGAGAGCGGCCGAATGACCTGCTCCACCAAGAGTGCAATCCAATATCAATTTCGGATTTTCGGAAGCAATACTATCTACAACCTGACGCATAAGAACTGGCTCATGTTCGAATTGCTCTGAAGACAAAGTACTCATGAAATCAGAGCCCCAGACCAGCAAGAGCCGCTGAGACAGCTTGACGATCCGCGCGTGAAGCCTCCTCTTGAAGGTTCCACTGCGCCTTACCCCAAAGCTCAACGGTTTTACCCATACCCGCCCAAACCACATCACGCCCAAAGCCAGCATATTCACGCAACATAGGCGGAATCAGTAAACGACCGTTTTTGTCCAAGGTCACCTCAGTGGCACCGGCAAGGTAGATTCTTCGAATCGCAACAACCGCCGGATCAAACTGAGACAAGCTGGCCAACTTCTCCTCGAAGTCCTGCCATTGTTGAACGGGGTAGAGAACCAAACAGCGGTCTATGCCTGTCGTTAAAATGAACTGAACCTCTTCGGACTCACCGTCACCCATCGCGGCAAGCTGCTCGCGAAAACGCACGGGTAGGCTCATTCTACCTTTGGCGTCGATGGTGTGTTCGTGTAGTCCTCGAAACATAATGACCGCTTGGTTTGTTTTGGTTTCCTAATTCCTAGTGGATCCACCTCGATCCACTTAGATCCACTTTATCCCACTTTGATCTAAATTAAAAAAACGTAGAAAGGTCAAGCAGGTTCACGGTTTCATCAGGGTTTCCGACGCCCCAGATCACTTTCTTCAGATGGGTTCTGAAGGTTGGTAATTTACCAAAATGTAACAAAATCAGTGGTATTGAGATGATCCTGAAGATGAGATCGAGAAAGAGGAGCGACGAATCGCCATGAGGCGCGTGTGGAGAACCCGTGGGCATGAAACATGAACACATAAATATATAAGTGCTCGTTTATATTGATTTTTTTTAGCTGCCGACCAACCCCTGCCCCATAAGCGCTTAAATAAGTGCCTATGCAAAAAGAAAGGATGATCGCAAAGCGCGGAAAATATCCACAGAATTGTGATTTCTAGCGCTTCGGTGAAGCGGTCGCAAAATTCCGGCGGAAAAAATGACCAATTGATTCATTTATAAAAGATGCGGGGAATTCGTGGTGCCACCTAATCTGTTCTACAAGACACTATGCTCGATACTCTTCGCAAATGGTTGATGCTTGGTCTCGTAGCTGCTGTGCTCGTGGTGATCGGCGTTAACTTCGCTGTCAAAACGCTGGGAAATGGATACCCACACATACTTTCACCTTTTCACTTTGAGAATAAAGTAGAGGCACTTACGAAATTAGGTAAACACTACCTGCAGCATCCATTCATCGACCAAAGTAAATCCACTGAAGAACTGATTCGATATTACGCTAAGAAACATCGTGTGCCCTACTCTATGGTCATGGCCGTAGCCCAAGCTGAATCCAATCTAATGCCTCATCGAATCAGCAGCACCGGCGCGATGGGAATTATGCAACTTATGCCGGGCACTGCCCGCGACATGAATGTTGCCGATCCCTTCAACCGTAAAGATAACATTCAAGGTGGTACGCGATATCTTCGAATGCTTTGGAAACGTTATTCTGGGAACAAAGAAAAAGTAGCTGCCGCCTACAATTGGGGATTGGGTCGTGTCTCAAAACGCAAAAAGCTGAGGGGCATGCCCGGGGAAACCCGACATTACGTAAGAAAAGTATTAAGGTTGGAACGCAAGTACCGGCGCCAAGCGAGTAAATGACCCGCCAGGCCATTTGAAAATTTTATCCACCCACCGCTTAGTCTTCAGCTGGCTTTTTTACCGTAGCTTTCTTCTTGGTCGTCTTTTTCTTGGTGGTTTTCTTTTTGGTAACCTTTTTCTTGGTTGTCTTTTTCTTGGTTGTCTTTTTCTTGGTGGTCTTCTTTTTAGCTGCCTTTTTCTTGGTGGCTTTCTTCTTCGTGGCTTTACTCTTAGGACCACGAGGCTCCTTGCCATCGGCACGCATACGGTCTTCCCGAGCAGCGATGAGTTCCAAAGCATCGTCAAAGGTAATCTTCAGTGGATCCCGCGCACTCGGAATAGTCGCATTCACTTCACCATCTGTCACATAAGGTCCAAAGCGTCCCGTTCGAACTTCAATTGGCTTCTTGGTTACAGGACTCTCAGCCAATGTATTCAGAGGACCAGCAGCGGCACGTCGCTTGCGAACTGGCGGTTGAGCAAAAAGCTCGATTGCCTTCTTCAGCGTCATGTTCTGCATGGCTTCGTGATTTTCAAGACTTCGAGACTCTAACTTGCCCTCTTCATCCTTCGGCATCGAGATATAGGGACCGAACCGGCCATCCTGAACCGTAACTTCTTCTTTGGTCTCAGGATGCGTTCCCAAAACTCTTGGATAAGACAAAACCAATTTAGCTTGTTCCAGAGTTAAGTCTTTAGGAACCATATCTGGCCAAAGACTTGCCATCTTTGGCTTGGTGCCTTTTTTGATATTGCCCTTAGCATCCAGCTCTGGTTCGCCAAGCTGGATATAAGGTCCGTAACGTCCAGACTTTAGAAAAATCTTTTCGCCGGTTTCTTCATCCACGCCCATTTCGCGATTGGCCAGAGCTGCTTCTTCAAGAAGTCGAAGAGCTTCGGAAACATCGAGTTCATCTAACGCCA
>CAZZDT010000776.1:0-2796 GCA_964652435.1 uncultured Bdellovibrionales bacterium | reverse complement strand
TTTGTTCCTCGACTGTGAAGTCGAGCTCTTGGCGAAGCGCTTTGTCAAACTCACGGATAATGCCAACCGGTGCAACCAGCTGAAGTTCAGGGATAAGTTGTTCACTCTGCTGGGCCAAGAAATGTAGGATATTTAGGTCGCTGTCGATTTTGTCGTCGATATTGCGTCGCATAACTTTGACAACAACTTCTGTGTCGTCTTGAAGCGTTGCTCGGTGAACCTGAGCAATCGAAGCGCATGCCAAAGGTTCCTGATTGAAGGTTTTAAATATTTCGTTGATTTTGCCGTCGAGCTGATTCTCAATTTGATACTCTACGTCTTCCCAGTCCATGGGCGGGACATCGTCCTGCAGATGCTGCAGTTGTTCGATGATATCTGCAGGTATCAAGTCAGGTCGGGTGGATAAAATTTGACCGAGTTTGATAAATGTAGGGCCGAGTTCTTCAATGGATAAACGGATGCGTTCTGCAACAGAATACTTATCTGCGTCGTAATTGAAGTTGTCGGCAATTTTGTTGACGCCGGCGACCTCGGCAAGTTTGAGTGCGGTTACAAAAGCCCCAAATCCGTGTCGTGCCAAAATGGTACTGATGTCGCGGAGGCGAGCAACGTCCTTGATGGCGGTTCGAATGCCTCGAACGTTTTTGTAGACCTTAGTCACCGTTGACATGGATAATCCTTTCGCTAGCGGGCGGCTCTTGGAGATGCTGCCCATTGTGCTGCTCGGATAACAGCGCGTGCTTTATGCTCGGTTTCGTCTGCCTCTTTTACAGGGTCACTGTCGGCGACGATGCCGGCACCGGCCTGAACCAGGAAACGGTCTTCGAGGGCTACAAGTGTTCGGATGGCTATTCCGAAATCTGCATCGCCATGGGGACCAAAGTAGCCCACGGCGCCACCATAAATACCTCGACGATTGTCTTCCAGGTCCTCGATGATTTGCATGGCCCGGACCTTTGGGGCTCCGCTTAGGGTGCCAGCAGGGAAGGCTGCGCGTAAACCGTCATAGGCATCTAGGTCGTCCTTGAGAACGCCTTGAACTTCGCTGACGATATGCATGACGTGGGAATAGTTCTCAATCACCATGAGGTCGGGTATCTCAACCGTGCCGGGTTTAGCGACGCGGCCGACATCATTGCGACCAAGGTCCACCAGCATGATATGTTCTGCTCGCTCTTTGGGGTCAGCCAAAAGGTCAGCCGCATTGGTTTTGTCTTCGGCAGCTGTTTGGCCTCTGGGACGTGTTCCAGCGATAGGACGCACCGTCATTTTTTGCTCTTCCACACGCACCATGACCTCGGGAGACGCACCGGCGATTTGGAATTCGGGCGCCTCAAAATAATAGAGGTAGGGGGATGGGTTGATCATTCTCAGTCCACGGTAGACGTCAAATGGATCGGCAAAGCGTGGCATTTGAAATCTACGCGAGAGGACGACTTGTATGATGTCTCCGGCGCGAATGTGTTCTTTTGCCTTGTCCACAGATTGGATAAAGGAATCCCGGGAATCGACCGGATGAGGTTCCTCCCATTCTTTGGGTTGCTCGTACTCTGGAAGACTGCCTTTGAGGTTTTGCTGAGCCTGATCCAGAAAACTGGGATCCCACGCGTAGAGGGTAAGGGTGTGGGCTCGGTTATCAAACACAGCGACCAGTTCGGGCTCAACAAAGTAGGCGTCAGGCACTTCGGCCGGCGAAGCGTGATTTCCGACGGGCTCAAATGACCGGACTGCATCGTAGGAGAGGAATCCAAAGATACCGCCGATAAAAGGGGGAGCGCCTTCAGGCAAGGACCCGGAAGGCTGACCGGCAGCTTCACGTATTGCTTTGAGTGGGTCCGGCGCCTCCGTGAAATGGATTTCTCTGGTCTCTGTGGTGGTCAGTTGGGCGTTTGCGACGGAGAAGGTTCTACGAGCGCCAAAGCCAAGAATTGAATAGCGTGACCAATGCTTGGGTCCCTCAACACTCTCGTAGAGAAACGAGGAAGGACTGAGCGACCTTAGCTTAAGGTACGCTGAGACCGGTGTCTCCAAGTCGGCGTGGAGGGTCCGGGTATGCATTGGGCCATTGCTACTCATGGTTGCTTCCTTAACATGCTCCGAAGTTGATAATCCACAACCCTTTAGAGGCTGCCCAGGGCGTAATCGCCGATCGTGAGATTGACCCTGGCCACCATGTTATCGAAAAAACTGGTTCCAGAACCAGCACTTAGATCAGGGTTTGTTATTTGGGCAACAATATCAAGCCCCCAACATTCACAGGGGGATTGATAGCCAGCCCGAATCAAATGGTTGCTAAAGGTGGGTCTTTCAGAAGAATCATCGCCGGGTCGGGGAAGCAAAATATCCGTTTGGTAGAGCATTTTCCACGTTTTGGACTCGGATACTTCGAAACCGGTCCTCATATAATGGTTCCAAGGAAGATCGGTATCTGTCTGCGTGAAACTCGATAATTCATAAATAGATCGGCTTAGGGTCGTGATTCCAGCGGCGAGGCGCCCATATTGGTTGAACAACTTAAGCGTGGACCAGGGTTTCCAGGTCATAGTGGTTCTTACTTCTGCGGGGCCTTGGTCCATCATTTCCCAGTCCAGTCCTGCTTCTAGGTCAAAGTAAAGACCATGCAAGCCGGAAAGTCTTAGGTGAACTACCGTGGGTAAGACCAAGCCCTCAGACTGGTCCAAGGAGAATGGCTGTGTGATTGAGGTCTCGACCTCGGCTCCAGACGTGCTTGCCCTCCACGACTGTGCAATGCCGAGTTCAAGCTGCTGAATGGATGTAAGCTCCATCCGGTAGTTG
>CAZZDT010000775.1:0-2800 GCA_964652435.1 uncultured Bdellovibrionales bacterium | reverse complement strand
CACATATCGAAGCTCCCGCTGCAACCATCATTGAACCGTCCGGTAAATCCAGGCGCTACCTCCAAACCTCTCCAGAGCTTCCCATGAAGCGCCTCTTGGGGGCTGGACTCGAGCGTATCTTTCAAATTGCTCCCGTCTTTCGTCAAAACGACTTCAGCCCAAGCCATAGGCCTGAATTTAGAATGCTGGAATGGTACCGGCGCGGCGAAGGCTGGGAGAGCCTGCTTCGCGATTGTGAGGATTTACTTCGCGCGTGTGCCATCAAACTTCTGGGAAACGCGAAGCTGACTTACAGCGAGCAAACCATAGACTTGGCCAAAGATTTTCGCCGAATCACCATGGATGAAGCATTTCAAAAACATGCCGGTTTTTCGATTCTGGACAAACTTGAGGCAGCAGAACTGAGACAAAGCCTCGACCAACTCGGCATCCACCATCACCCCAGTGACACCTGGGACGACCTCTTCCACCGCGTCTTTCTGGACAAGGTGGAACCAAAGCTTCTCGAGGACCCGGCTCCACTCTTTCTGACTCATTATCCGGCGCCACTGGCCGCACTGGCCAGACAAAGTCCAGAGGACCCGCGCGCCTCTGAACGGTTTGAGCTCTATTTAGGCGGACTTGAGTTGGCCAACGGCTTTGGCGAACTCACCTGCCCCACGGAACAGCGTAAAAGATTTGAAGAAGATAGGGCCTGGCGAGTGCAACACGGTATGCAAGACTACCCCTTTGATGAACGTTTCTTTCAGGCCCTCGAGACCTTACCACCATCGGCCGGTATAGCCCTGGGCGTCGATCGACTGATGATGCTTCTGCTGAATGCCCAAAATATCAAAGAAATCAGCCTTATCCCGTGGGAAGAAGCCTGAAAACGCTTCATTTTGGGGTTGCCAATCTGACTCCCTGCCCTTTATAGGCGAATCATGATGACAGCGATTCAAAATGCCGCGCGGCCCAGAAGCCGACATCGAATTCACGCCAATCCCTTCAGTGTGCCCAAGCCTGATCCCATGCCCAATTGGAATGAGGTATTTGGACGTAAGGCACCGATTGCTTTAGAGATTGGCTTTGGAATCGGTGGCTTCCTCTTGGACTTAGGCGCTAAACACCCTGAATGGAACGTCTTAGGCGTTGAAATCAGACAACATTTTGTAAATGGTGTGCTCAAACAAGCCGGTCTGCGAGGCCTCAATAATGTCCAAGCCATCGTGGCCAACATCAACCGAGATCTTGATGAGCTTCTAGAGGATCAAAGCGTGGCTTTCGTCTCAGTAAATTTCCCAGATCCATGGTTCAAAAAACGCCATCATAAACGGCGGGTTATCCAGCCGAGTTTTCTCGATATTCTGGCTCGTAAAATGGTGCCGGGTGGAGAGTTTCACCTCATGACCGATTTCACCCCCATCGGCGAAGACGCCCTTGAGATATTTGAAGACCGGCCGGAGTTTGAAAACCTGGAAGGTCCCGGAAAATTTGCACAAAATTCGACTACCGGAATCATGAGCGAGCGAGAAGTAACCCACATGGGACGCGGAGATCTTATTTCACGACTCCACTACTTGCACGTGCCCGTTTCTTCTTGAAAGACCCATATATTTCGGCCCAAAAGGCGCTCAGAAGCTTGTCGAGTTGATGGGCGAATGTTAGACAGCCTCTATCGATTGGACAGGGGGCTAAGGTCACTCAAACCTCAGGCCTGACAACACGAAATTTAATTATCCTAATCGGAATCTGGAACTGATGACGACACGAAACAACGAGACGGATGCGTCCGAGCATCTGCAAAAACTTGAAGCTCTTTTTGGTGGAACCACAAGCGTTGCTGCCACTATCAACCGACGACCTGCGGTCCGTGAACAACGACAGCAATTCTCGAATCCACGTAAATCACTTGGACGAGCACCTTCTGAATTCCGCCTTCGACTTGAGCGGCTGCGCATGGCCCGCACTGAGGAAGAAATTCAGGTAGCGGCAGATGCATTTTTAGAGCATCACCAACTGCCAGACGATATCGAGATTCTCATTAAGGTGCTTTTGCATCCTTCTGAGAAAGTTCTACGTGAAGCGATGGGTCAAATCTCAGCTCTGCTGATGCAGGGACGACTCAATTCAACCGTATTGGTTGAGGACCGGCTCCAAACCATGTCGGACCGAGTTACCGAAAGTTCAACGATTTCCTATATCAGCGGACTTCAGCAGCAGATCAACAAGCTTAAAAACTAAGTGTATTCTAGGCAGGCTAAAAGGCCTGCCACCATGCCACTACCACCAATGCGAGCGCTAAACAGGCCAAACCGGTTTGTAATAGCTCGGACTGCCTGCGATCAGACAATAAGTAGCCGACCAAAACTCCCGATATAAAGCCTGCAACGTGGGCTCGAATATTGGACTCAGGGTTAAACGCCGTAAATGCCAAAAGACTGGCTGCTGCACCAAACGTACGCAGTCTCGGGGCTCTTTCAAGTACTGTCTTTGGCAACCTAAGGCCGTGACCTCCCGTTAAACCCAAGAGACCGAAGAGTCCTCCAGATGCCCCGACCGATAAAATTTGAGGCTCCATCAAGGCACTGATGATGAATCCAAATATAGCTGTCACCACGAAGCCAAAAATAGCCACACCGGTGCCCAACCTTTCGGCGCTGGCCCAGCCCAAGAGCCACAAAAAAAGCGCATTACCCAGAAGGTGCTTCATGTCCGCGTGCAAGGTGGCCGCTGTTACCAAGCGCCACCACTCACCTTGCTGAATCAGACCCGGGTTCATAACTCCGCGCCGGTAAAGCTCTCCGGCTTGAACATAGGA
>CAZZDT010000774.1:0-2807 GCA_964652435.1 uncultured Bdellovibrionales bacterium | reverse complement strand
CTGGCTGCAGCACCGTGCAGACAAGTCAGAACACCACCTCAGACACACTGGCACTGCAGCAAAAAGAGGACAGTAGCTCAGAGTATGTGAATAGCGTCACCGATACGCTTGGCGAGTACTATGATGAGACTGTGTCGTATCTGACAGACTCGTGTGGTGTTGGTGGGTACACCGTCGCTGCAGGCAAGGCGACACTGTATGGCCTTGGTGGAGGGCTTTGGGGAGCATCTAAAGGTTCTCTCTGGGGTGTCACAGCCGGAGACTCCATCGAGGGTATCGTTATCGGATCGATAGTAGGGTCAACTGTTGGACTAGCTGTTGGTGTTAAGAAAGCGTACGACGGGTTTGAGAGTGATACTGCTGGGTGCCATGAAAGTTACGGGGAGAGGCTGTGAAACCGTTTGCAATTATGTTAGCTCTCAATTTGGCACTACAAATTAGCGGATCTTTACCGTTATCAGCTACTACTTTCCCAAAATTTGAAGGTGATATAAGACCTATCACAGTGCCTATTGTGCTTAAGTATAGGCCATTTAAAAAATCACCTTTCTCAAAAACAACAACTACATTACTGGCAAACAATAATTCAATACCACAGACGACATTTTCTGGATTTATAACATGTGAGAATTCAGGTAATGGATTGCGTGTAATAATGAATGGCTCGATGCCAAATCCGTCAGGAAATGACTTAGCTTTTAATTTGACCTTCTCATTATCTGAAATAGGAAAATGGCAGGGCATAAAAAATGTAACCGTAGACGGTAAACAACTATCGAATGAATTCGACGCTCTTGGAGAGGCATTCAAATCTTTACATATTCAGTACGATAAAACTGAAGGCTATATTACTGGCGATAATTTACACAATATAGAAACTCCATTGAGGTTTGGCAGGGCAAATTTAAATGTGAAAACTTCTGGTAAGGTACTTGGCACAACTTTCTATAATGGCCGAGAGGTTATGGTTTCAGAATTTTTCATAAAAGCATCATTTGAGAACAATGTGATATCAGGTGGCGGCTATAGTTTAATCGATTTAGAAAAGGGTTTTTCCACATCTTATAAGATGTCTATGACATTTCCAGGTTCATTTTCAAAGGGTTCAGGAAATTTAAAAACAATTGAGACTTACGAGATTCTGCTTGCGGAAACACAAGGCGCAATTCCCGGTGGAACCGCGGCTCAATCTTCGCCAACACTGCGAATGAAAAAACTTAAAAAACTTCTGGATATGGGTTTGATTGATAAAACTGATTACGAAAAAAAGAAGAACGAAATTCTGAACGACTTATAGGTTTTTTGAACCAATATCCGAAATTTTCATTTCCTACGCAGCAGCCAGTATACGTATACGGCAGGGGGTGGTGGCCCTATCCCGCCCCCGAAGGACAGTAGTCTCCGCCCCCACACACAACCGATAAAGACATGCTCTTCATGGGAGATTTTATTGGGCCAGATTTGGTCCAGTCGGAACCACAAATTGCGTTCACACTGCTATAAGGTTTAAAATGTTCCAGACTGGAAATTAATATGAATCAGTAACTTGTATAGATAGCTATAGTCTCATTTACGGCTCAGTTGAACACAGCGCTGCCCTCCGAAGGCAGAGGTCACAGGTTCGAATCCTGTCGGGTGCGCCATTTTATTGCTTAATATCAATCTGTTACAAATATCCGTCAAGCATGGCATGGCGTCGCACTGCCTGTGGGTACCAATGGGGTACTATCCGACAATGTTTCAAAGGAGCATCTTCTCTTATACGCTTGGCAGGTATTATGCCCCTTCGATTTAGGGGAAGCGGAGCAAATGGGTGACAGGTAAGGGTTCAGACGCGAGGCACGGCAGACCCGATCCGAAATGGCTGGACGATGAGGCCAAACGGATTCTACTGGCCGAGGCAGCACCGGGCGGCACCGGCTATGATGATGCTCTAAGCCACCTTCCAGGGAAGACCCAACGCCTGATTCGAGAAACCAATGACCGGAGAACCTCAGGAGATGCAAGTCAGGGACGAAGAGGGTCACCTGCCTCAGACATCAACATTCTCTACCCGACAATACTGCATTTGATAAAGAGTGGAGTTTCTTCTCACGACGCATGGGATTTGATCCGAGAGCTTATTCCCGGACGTGACTTCGGAAACGCAAAGCGTCAATTAAATCGTGCTAGGGACAACGTCGAGAAGGCTACCCATGAAGCTGCCAGCGCCATCGTAGATGGGAAACCCCAAACGTTTGAGACAGCTTTCAACAAGCTCCAGAACCTTTGTGAATAGTGTCCCTATCTAACCAGACGGCAGAACCTGATGATGCCCTCAGTTTTACGATTACTGAGGAGAAACTCTCATGGCCGATATTCAGACCACAACGTTACTGGCGATTCCCGAAGACAGCGATTTCTTAATATCTGCGGCTGATGCCCCTGGCTATCTTGGCGTTCAACGCCAAACCATGAGCCGATGGCGGCATGAGGGATTCGGCCCTCCTTGGGTGCAAATGGGACGCCTTATCTACTATCGATCTTCCGATCTGCGAGAATGGATCGAGAGCCGCCTGCGCTACAACACCATCGACGCGTAAAGAAATGCCCGACCGGGAAAAGGGTCGGGCAGCAGTGATTCGTATTTAATTTCAGCGAGATAGTAGCATATCCGTCGGATCGCAGCAAGGCTCTACCAAGACCCGGCCTCCACTACTGGAGCCGATATTATGACAAAGAAAGAACGCTACCCCCTGCCTCGATCAGGCTTCTGTCGCCTGAAATATAAAGAGCGTGAACAGACAATTTATCTAGTTACTCAGGAT
>CAZZDT010000773.1:0-2809 GCA_964652435.1 uncultured Bdellovibrionales bacterium | reverse complement strand
CATCAGCGTAACCGAAGATATCGGCAAAGGAGCCTCCACTCATGAAGAATGCGTTATCAAAACCACTGAAACCGTTTTGGCTGTTGGCTTCGATTTCTTCAAGGCAACCCTGAATCACTTCAACTCCCGTATCGTGGTCTGTGGCGTTGGCCGATGTCATACCGTCAGTTCCGCAGGACATGAGGGTTTGGCTGGGCATGCTTACGTTGCACATGGTGTCGATAGGCTTGCCTTGATCAGGATGTCCAAGAGAGCGGAACCATTCGGTGGCTTCGTTCATGTGGTGATAAAGCTGAACTTCTGAAAACCCTTCGCTAAAAGCCGCGAATGGAGCCGTTGTGATAGATGCTCCACGGTCAATTGGCTCATAAGCAGCAAAGCTTCCGTCGATTCCTTCAGCATAGTGGCCCGTATTACAGAGCCCGAGTGCAATGTGCTTGAATTCGGCAGGGATAAAACTCGCTACCAACGGTGAGCTACAGCTGGTGCCTTCTGGAATCATGCCGCCAGCAAAAATCGGCAATGCATCGTCACACGTGAGAACGCGAACATCTTCAGGTGCGGTCATACAATTGCTTGCATTGACGTATTCACCCTCAAGAACCAATGGAGCGCCTTCTTCAGGCTCATTAAGGCGTGTAAGGGTTACGGCTTCAGGAGTGCCCAGTTCTCCAGTAGGAGAGGGGTGAGGCAAGTAGGCAGTGCCTTCAGCTTCGATTCGAACGGCCAACGAGCGGGCTTCTAGAACATTGCCAGTGATTGCATCCACCAGGAGGACTTGATCTTCATCTCGGAAAAATCCCTTTAAGAGGATGGCGTAGACCACTGTATTGTAGCGAGGGGAAATGGCGAGGCGTGTTTGTGGACCTTTACCTTCTGCAATGGTTTCTGGGATTTTGATTCCAAAGCGGTGAGCAACCGCTTGAAGCTGGGCTTGCTTTGGAGTGATTTTGGGCGTTGTGCTGGCAAGCTCCAGAGGCTCAAAATCACTGTTGATGCGAATGAGTTTACCAGAATCGTCAAACCGGGCAGCCAATCTTTGGTCGATAACCGGCAAGCCCTGGTGCGAGCGTTGGGCCTTAAGAACGAATCCATTGCGTAAATCGATACGTTTTATATGTATGAGCTGATCACCCTCATTGAGCCCGATGGTCTTCGGTGATTGGATAGTAAGCTCGGTCAGTGCTCTCTCGCCTTGAAGGCTAGAAATCGTAGATAAATCTGCCTGGTTCACGGTGGTGACCGAGACAGAAAGGCTGATAACGAATGATAAAGCGGCTGTTAACATCCTATGTCCTTGTGCTTTGAGCCCCTTGGGCATAGGGCTGCTTTGGCGGGACTATACAGACACAGAAGTGGCTATGGCTAGACCCGTGGGTAGGTTTTCACGGTTCTTGATGGAGATTTGGGAAAAGCGTGGTTGATGATCCAAAAAGTCGAATTTTTGAGGTTCCTGCCGAAGAAGATGGGGCGAGACTGGACCGTCTGGTTGCCGTCCTCGCTGGTGTATCCCGTAAAGAGGCCCGTCAAATGATTGGCTCGGGCCGTGTTTGGGTCAAAAAACGACCTGCGAAGATATTATCGAAGCGATTTAAGTCGGGAACGTTCATTGAAATCCGTGAGGCAGCGGCCTCGGTGGAGGCTCGTCCGGTTCAGAACAAGCCAGCGAGCAAGGCGTTGGATGTCATTTATCTCGACCACGAAATGATAGTGGTGAACAAGCCCAGTGGTTTGCTCACAGAGCATGATCGCTTTGGCAGTCCCAGTTTGGAGTCGGTGGTACCCGCTTGGCTGGAGGACCAGGGACATAACAACCGGGTCTGGCTGGTGCATCGTCTCGATGCCGTGACCAGTGGTGTGGTTGTCTTGGCTCGCAGCCAAAGGGCCGTGAAACGCTTGAATGCCGTTTTTCGGGAACGGCAAGCTGAAAAGACGTATTTAGCGCTTGTTTCCCAAGATTTTCCCGAACCGGTTCGCGTTGATGCACCGTTGGGTCGCCTTAAAGGAACCCGGCACGGTGTGAAAGCCGATGGCAAGCCGGCACAAACTGATTTTGAGCCTATTGTTACGCAGGCCAATGGTGCTTTGGTGAAGGCTTCGCCATTGACTGGACGTACCCATCAAATTCGGGTTCATCTTGCGCATTTAGACCGAGGTATTGTCGGCGATAGGCTTTATGGCGGCTCCATGTATCTGGGAGATTCCGGAGAAATCGTGGTGCCTCGAACCATGTTACACGCTTACCGTTTAACGGTTCCTCATCCGCGAGGCGGTGCGCTTACAACATTTGAGGCGCCGGTGCCCCCGGATATGGTGACACTCATGGAGCAGATGAATTTGGACTATGAAGAACACTTGCTCAAAGCTTAACGGTTCGCTAAATGCAGTCCCATGGCGAAGAAAAAGAACAAAGATAAAAAGCGCAAAAAGAACCAAGGCCCAAAAATTGCTGATTCCATGGATGCCCTCGAACTCTATGAACAGTCGGTTCAAAACCCTGAGGCTGACGTTGAATTCTTGGAGGAGGTGTTTGCTTCGGCGAGCGGACGCAAGCCTCTTACCTTGCGTGAGGATTTCTGTGGCACTGCCGCCATGTGTGCAGCATGGGTCAAAGGGCAGCCAAAGCGTCAGGCAGTGGGAATGGACCTTTGTGAGGATACCTTGGCCTGGGGCAAAGAGAAAAACATTAAGCCACTCGGCCGCGCAGCCTCGCGTGTCAAATTGCTAAAAGAAAACGTGCTGAACGGAACCAAAGATAAATCCGATCTCATCGTCGCGTTCAATTTCTCATATTGCATCTTTAAAGAAC
>CAZZDT010000772.1:0-2811 GCA_964652435.1 uncultured Bdellovibrionales bacterium | reverse complement strand
ATCGTTGTCTTTGCCGATGACCCTAGACTTAGCCATGGCTGCAATCATGCTGATTTTCATACCGCAATCGGCGCCTTGATGCCGGGATGACATTCGTAGTTTTCGATCTTGATGTCATCGTAGGTGAAGCCGTCGATTTCAGTCACATCAGGATTGAGCCAAAGCTTACTCAAGTGCATGGTCTCTCTTGAAAGCTGCAATTCAGTTTGCTCCAAGTGATTCATGTACAAATGCGCATCACCAAAAGTGTGCACAAAATCACCCACTTCTAAGCCGCAAACCTGCGCAACCATGTGTGTCAGAATGGCGTAAGAAGCGATGTTGAATGGCACGCCCAGAAAGACATCCGCACTGCGTTGGTAGAGCTGGCAAGAAAGTTTTCCGTCGGCCACATAAAACTGGAACATCACGTGGCATGGATAAAGCGCCATTTGTGGAAGCTCGGCCACATTCCAAGCGCTGACCAAAAGACGGCGCGAATCTGGATTGCTTTTGATTTGAGCAATGATGTCTTTGAGCTGATCAAAAGCTTCGCCGCCTGGTCCCGGCCACGAACGCCACTGCGCTCCATAAACAGGTCCTAAATCGCCCTCGGGGCTGGCCCACTCATCCCAAATGGTCACGCCGTTGTCGTTTAAATATTTGATGTTGGTGTCACCGTTTAGAAACCACAAAAGCTCATGAATGATGGAGCGAAAGTGCAACTTCTTGGTGGTAACCGCAGGGAAGCCCTCGGCCAAATTGAACCGCATCTGGTGCCCAAACACACTCAAAGTGCCCGTGCCGGTGCGATCTTCTTTTTTGGTACCGTTCTCTTTTATATGCCGCATCAAATCGAGATACTGCTTCATGCCACCCTCCAATTTGAGAGTCTTATAAACCAGCCCTCTGACGGATCAAATGGATTTTGGAGGACTGTGAACCATTCGCCAGGCAAAGAAACTCAAGACCACCGCCACCACGGCCAATCCAGTGGTTAAGCCCCACCAAAGCCCTACAGGACCAAAACCCAGAGAGTAACAAAGCAGGCAACCAACCGGCAGCCCCACGGCCCAATGGCCGAAGAGATTCACAATAAACGTTTCTCGGGTTCGCGCGGCGCCCCGCAATGCACCGGCCGTAATTGCTTGAATCGCATCTACTATTTGAAAAAAACCAGCTACAACCAAGAGCATCGAGCCCATCTCAATCACAGCCGGCTCAGGACTGATCATACCAATGAGTTCCCGAGGAAAAATCCACATCATCGCGGCGGTCAGGCTCATAAAACCCACCCCAAAAAGAACGCCCGCGTAACTCGAATAGCGTACCTTCAAAGGATCGTTTTCCCCAATACCGCGGCCCACCTGAACACTGGTGGCCATGCCCACGCCAAGACAGGCAGAAAAGGTCAGGCCAGCGATGCTCAACGCTGCCTGATGGGATGCGGTGGCCAATGAGCCCAATCCGCCCATAAGCACCTGGACCAGCGCAAAGAAACCAACTTCCGCCAGCATATGCAGGCCAACCGGTAGCCCCACTACCCCCAGCTTTTTCATCAAATCCCAACGAACGCTGCGTACAGAATCAGAGCCCGGCTCCAGCGGAATTTTGCGGATAGCCTGAATCATGATGACGGCTTGAATCACCGCAACAAAGGTACTGGCAAGAGCCACCCCAAATACCCCCTGAGGTTCAATGCCCATGGCGGGCAACCCAAGAGAGATGAGTCCTGCATCGCCATAAATCAAAACCCAGTCCGCCACGAAATTAATGATGTTGGCAATGATCGAAGCTTCAATGATGGGACGGGTCACATGAGCGGCCTGCAGATAACTTCGCGCAGCCGTAATCACAATCAAAGGAATGATAGATGGAGCCCGAGCAATCACATAGTCGAAAGTTGCCTCAGCCACTTCCGGCACAACCCCGGCCAACTCAAGAAAATACCCCAGAGCCAAATAAACCACGCACAGGGGCAAGGCGGCCATCAAGCCCAGATACAACCCCTGCCAAAGCGCTACCCTTGCTTCGCGGGGCTTGCCTGCCCCAAAAGCTTGGCTGGCCATGGGATCTAGGCCCAGCACGATTCCCATTCCGAAAAGACTGGTAAAGAAGAAGAGACTGGCCCCAAGACCGGTGGCCGCCAATTCAAGCTCACCCACCTGCCCAATCAAAACTGTGTCTACAAAGCCCGCAAGATGCAGACTGATTTGAATCAGTACAATTGGAAAAGCCAGCTTTAAGAGTTCTCTAGAGCAACCTCGAAAAGTGGTGTTTGAGTCAGGATGGTTCACGGCCCACACGTAACGTATTTAGGCCAAAGCCGCCAGGGTGAGATTCACACCCAATCGCGTGGCTCACGCAATACTTCGAGAAGTTTGTCCTCGTCGCTGCCCGCTTCTGGCTCGTTGCAGTACTCCCAGCGGGCTGTGAGCGGCAAACTCATGAGAATGCTCTCAATTCGCCCAGCGGTTCGCAGGCCAAACACTGTTCCCCGATCGTAAACGAGGTTGAATTCCACATAGCGGCCACGCCGAAGCTGCTGCCAGTCCTTCTGGGCGGGCGTGAAATCCATGTCTTTGCGCCGCTCTACCAATGGCAGATAAGCGGGTACAACGGAGGCGGCACACTCGGTGCTAAACGCTAAAATCTCGTCCGCTGGTTTGTCTTTGAGGTTATCAAAGAAAATACCACCCACACCGCGGGTTTCGCCCCGATGCTTGATCTGAAAATAGCGATCACACCATGCTTTGTAGTCTGGGTAATAAGCAGGATCGTGCTTATCGCAGGTATCTTTAAAGGTTTGGTGAAAGTGCCGGCAATCTTCTT
>CAZZDT010000771.1:0-2813 GCA_964652435.1 uncultured Bdellovibrionales bacterium | reverse complement strand
ACAACGACATGCCTTGGCATCTCCCGGCGGATTTGAAGCACTTTAAATCCCTTACGGTCGGTAAGCCGGTGATTATGGGCCGTAAGACTCTGGCTTCTATGGGAAATCGGCCTCTGCCTAAGCGGGTTAATATTGTTTTGACGCGGCAAAAGGATTTTGTGGCTGAAGGATGCGTGGTGGTGCACAGTTTGGACGCAGCTATTGAGGCTGCAGGTGCTTGTGAGGAAGTGATCATCATGGGCGGTGCCACTTTGTATGAAGCAGCGTTGTCAAAAGCCGATACGATGTATCTCACGTTTATTGATGCAGCGATCGATGGCGATACTTATTTCCCGCAATGGGATGAAGCTCAGTGGGTGGAGTCTAGCCGTGAACGCCGCGAGCCCGACGAGAAAAATATTTACGCCTTAGATTTTGTTACTTTTGAAAAGAATGCTTCAGCCTGACCTTAGCGCTTGAGAATTCTGAGCCACCGCCAGATATTCAATAAAGACCTTAGCGATGTTGCCAGATAGGTCAGCGCACAAGCGGTAAGAATCTTTTTCGCGCCTTTAAGATCACGTTCGTGAATGTACTCTACCTTTTCAAGGTACGGCATGGCCTTCTTGAAGCTTGCATCCAGCTCCATGGGTAAAGTGATCAGGTGAACCAAGGTGGTCGCCAGAACAGTTCCCAGCATAAAAGCGGCCATGAGGATGGAGACCCGTGGATTGCGAGTGATGAGGCCTACAAAGGGCGCAGCCACCAAAACGATAGAGCCTGTTTGCTCGAGTTTGTGAGCCAATTTAACCAGACGGGTTCTGGCCTCAAGAAGCCAATAGCCCTCTGCGTGTTGAATGGCGTGACCCACTTCGTGAGCTGCCGCCACGATGGCGGTGAGGGTGCGACCTTGATGAATATCCGGGCTCAGCCCAATTTGCCGGGTTGAAGGGTCGTAATGATCCATGGCCGGGCCGGTTGGCTTGACCTCCACGCCTTCTATTTCCACATGCTTGAGCAGGGAAGTCGCAAATTCCGCACCGTTTTGTCTGATGTCGATGCGCGGGGCACTATGCTCTTGCAAGACTTTTTGAGCCCACCATGAAGGGAGGTAAATCAGGGCCAAAAGCCCAATGCCAAAGACAACCATGACCATGTCTTTCTTTTACCCGGCCCAGCTATTTTCGTCGAGGTCTCAGAGAGTATGACAAGGTTATTCTGATGCTGCTTTAAGCATGGTATGCATTACAAGAGATTGAAATCTCTTGAGGAGTATGAAGATTCGGCAATTTGTAAATAAATACCAAGCTTTGCAGATGGCTTCGGTTTTTGCCTGGATATTTTTGTTTGGGGTGCCCGCTTATGCTTTTCCCACACCTGAAGCGGTTTGGGTGGTGGGCGGAGCGTTGCTGAAACCAGCACTTATTTTATTTCCGCTGGCATTGCTTCTTTGGCGCAAACTTGAATGGCGTCTGAAATGGGTTCATCTTCGGGCGTTCGGAAACCGTCGTTTTGCCAGCGTCTTCCTTATATTTCTCACCTTGTTTTTGATGGATATTGTAGATCGGCTTACTTTTTATGAAGAGCCGCCTCCCGTTTCGAAATCGGGCCGCCCAATCGCTGAAGGTTCACAACTCACCGTGGATGCATTTGATGGGATTCTTCGAGAAGAGAGCGAATCTCTTCAAATCCTTGATATCCGGTCACGGGATGCCTTTAACAATTGGCATATTCAAGGTTCTATCAATATGCCCGATGCAACCAGAAAGGATATCCAAGCCTTTTTCGGTGAATCTCTGGCCCGTCAGAATATCATCATTTGTTACGGCGGTGAGCGCTCAAGAAGTATCGCCCGCTATCTGCGAACTCATTTTGAGAACACAGCCATACACTCAGTCTTTAAGGGCGTTTTTCAACTCAAGCTTAAGCTCTCGGATGATGCTGAATATATCGTGCGCAATATACCGCCAGTGTTGGCCAATACCTGGCTAGAATATGACCTGGCCAAGCACGGTTCAGATTCTCGTTTAGAGGTGAAGGTGCATGAAAGCATTTTTTATCCAGGGGTGATGCCCATTGAGGCTCCACCGGCTTGGGTGGCGAGCATTGGCGCTGGTTTGCACCGGTTTTTTGGAGGGGCGTGGACGGCCTGGACTTTTTTATTGAGCTTGAATGCCTGTGTCTTTTTTATTCTCATTTATCGGCGCAAGCGCTCGTTGGTTTTGTCTCATCCGTCGTGGCCGGGTTGGGTCGAGCTATGTGTGGTGAGTCTTCTCACAGTGGCCATTGCTTTCGTAGCCATGAGTTTTCCTGAGTTTTTTGGAACCACGGCTCAAGAGTACCCCGTATTTGGAGAGAATAATTTTTCGAGGTTGCTGATTCTCTACATCGTTCTCGTAGCGGTGCCGCTTACCTGGCATTTGGAACATACCGGTGATCGCAAAGAGCGAGATTTTTTGGAACGCCTTGTTCATGTGCGGTCGGGAATTCAAAAGCCTTGGCAACGAAAGGTTTATCTCAATGTTGCGCCCTTATTGGCATTTCTGGTCGTCGTTTATTTCAGTGTAGAGGTAAATTGCACGGGGCTGTGGTCTCTTATTTTTAGTCTTTGGGCCACGCTCTTGGCTGAAAAAGCAGCCGAGTATGGAGTGCTGCGTAAATATGGCAAGGCTCAGCCAGCGGATTCGAGCGTGGGTGAAACCATTGCTAAGCATCCTGCTTTTCAACGGGCCCAGCAGGGTTGGCAAGCGCTTCAATTGGATGAGGTGGTTTGTGATGCTCGTGAACTTACGGCCACTTGCTCGGGGACCAACGGCTTAACCCATTCAATTTTC
>CAZZDT010000770.1:0-2814 GCA_964652435.1 uncultured Bdellovibrionales bacterium | reverse complement strand
ATCACGAAGAACACGAACGTTCGCAGAACGTTGAGCCTTACCATCAAGAACACGCGAACCACCGATAACGCCAACTTTGCTGATGCGGAAGAGTTCACGAACTTCAGCACGACCAACAACCTTCTCGACCTCTTCAGGTGCAAGCAAGCCTTCCATCGCTTTCTTCACGTCATCCACCATCTCGTAGATAACCTTGTAAGTTCGAATCTCAACCTTTTCACGGTCAGCAACGCGTGATGCATTTCCATCTGGGCGAACGCCGAAACCAAGAACTAGACCATTACTTGCAGAAGCAAGTGTAATGTCTGATTCCTTAATTCCACCAACGCCAGAGTAGATGATGTTCACCTTAACTTCGTCTGTGGAGAGCTTAACCAAAGCTTGCTTCACCGCCTCAGCCGATCCGTGAACGTCTGACTTCAGTACCACGCGAAGTTCTGGAACTTCTTCGTTGCGCATACGCTTCATCAACTCTTCGAGACCCATCTTTTGCTTCGGTACATTTTCCTCAGCTTTGGCCTGCTCAATACGGTGCTCAGCGATATCACGAGCCGTATCCAAAGATTCAACACGGTTGAATTGGTCACCGGCTTGCGGTGTTCCTTCAAGACCAATGATCTCAACTGCCGACGAAGGTCCAGCTTCTTTGAGTTGCTTGCCGGTATGATCGGTCATCGCGCGGACTTTACCAACCTGCTCACCAACAACCAGATAGTCACCTTTACGTAACGTACCTTGCTGAACCAAGATGGTTGCTACAGGACCACGCCCTTTATCCAAGCGAGATTCAACAACAATACCCTTAGCGTCACGCTTTGGGTTTGCCTTGAGTTCAAGAACTTCTGCTTGGAGTAAAATCGTTTCAAGCAACTCATCAAGACCCGTTTGCTTAATGGCCGAAGTCTGAACGAAGAGTGTATCCCCGCCCCACGCTTCAGGAAGCAAGTTGAATTGCGAAAGTTCCTGAGTCACGCGGTCAGGATTGGCATCAACCAAGTCCATCTTGTTCACCGCAACAACGATAGGAACGCCAGCCGCTTGAGAGTGCTGAATCGCCTCTTCTGTTTGAGGCATACAGCCGTCGTCAGCAGCAACAACCAGAACAACGATATCTGTTGCCTGAGCACCCCGTGCTCGCATTGACGTAAACGCTGCGTGGCCCGGAGTATCTAGGAAAGTAATCTTTCCTTTACCTTCGAGCTCTACAGAATAAGCACCGATGTGCTGCGTGATACCGCCAGCTTCGCCCGAGGCAACTTTCGCGCTGCGAATGCTATCAAGAAGCGAGGTCTTACCATGGTCAACGTGACCCATGATGGTAACAACCGGTGGACGCGTCACGAGATCCTCTGGATTCTCTTCCTCAACCGCTACCACATCAAGCACTTCTTCTTCGCTGAATGCGATAGACTCTACTCGGTAACCAAACTCTTCACTCACCAACTGAGCTGTTTCAAAATCAATGGTTTGGTTTACGGTTACCATAATGCCAAGCGGAATAAGCTTACGAATAATCTCGGCCGCTTTAACATTCATCTGCTTGGCGAGGTCAGTGATGATGATGGTTTCTTTCATCTTCACAACACGCTTTGACTCTTTGATGTGCGTGGGTAGAGCGCGATCCACTTCTACCTGAACATGCTTCTTGCCCTTCTTGCGTCGTAGACGAGAAGGTTGGAAGCTGCGCTCACGCATATTCATCATATTGCGTTTGTTTTGACCTTGGTTTTGCTTTCCACCACCCGGTCCACGGCGCTTCTGAGGTCCACCTTTACCAGGACCTCCGGGGCCTTTACGGTCGCGGCCAACTTGAACCATCTCACGGCCACCACCGAATGGATCGCTGACAACCTTAAGTTCGGTCACCTGACCAAATCGTGGAGCACCACCACGTCCGCCACCAGCGTTTCCGCCGGGGCCACCACCACCGGGACGACCACCGCCGGGACGTCCACCACCAGGTCGACCGCCGCCGCCGCCGCCACGGCGAGCAGGTAAACGCTCCATTAATTTTTCTTTGTCGATCATACGAACAACGCGAGCACCACCCTTTGGCCCTTTTATAGGCGTCTTCGGCGCTGCTGGAGCTGCTGCTTCATCACCCGCCGCTGCAGTAGCTGCTTCGGCCGCTGGCTTAGGAGTCTCTGTCTTGGACTCTTCAACAGGGGCTGCTGCTACAGGCTCAGCTTCTGGAGCTGGAGCCTCTGCTTTAACTTCTGGAGCTGCAACTTCGGCTGCAGGAGCTGCTGCCTCAACTTCCGGCGCTGCCTCAACAACAGGTTCAACCGTCGGTTCTGGCTTGGCCTCTTCGATCTTTTCCGCTTCAACCGGTGCCGCTGGCTCTGGCGCTACTTCGGCTACTGGTGCAGGAGCGACCTCTTCCGCGGCCACTGGCTCTGGTGTCGGTTCTGGTTCTGGAGCTGCCGTTGCCGCTTCCACCACTGGTTCCGGAGTCGCTTCTGGCTGAGGAGCACTCTTCTTACGAACAATCATCATGCCCGCACGCTTCTTCTTCTTCGGCTTGGCCTCTGCCCCACCGGATAGAACCTTGCGTGCCGCGTCGCCATCAACCGAACTTGAGTGCGTTTTTGCTGTGATGTCCGCCGCGTTTAAACGCTGGATGACTTCTTTGTTCTCAAGCCCGAATTCCTTTGCGAGCTCATGTACTCTGACCTTACTCATCGCTACCTCAACCCAAAACAAGCGGTACACATATTGTGCCCATGGCTTGATCAGGTCTGTTCTTCACCTGTGGCATGGTTACTTTGCGCCGGACTGTCCGTCGTCAAAGGTCTCCTGCCAGAGACGAAGCCA
>CAZZDT010000769.1:0-2817 GCA_964652435.1 uncultured Bdellovibrionales bacterium | reverse complement strand
TGCTGCCATCACTGCTGCCATCACTGCTGCCATCACTGCTGCCATCACTGCTGCCATCACTGCTGCCGTCACTGCTGCCGTCGGAGCTACCGTCACTGCTGCCGTCGGTGCTGCCATCGGTGCTACCGTCACTGCTGCCATCGGTGCTGCCATCGGTGCTGCCATCGGTGCTGCCGTCACTGCTGCCGTCGGTACTGCCATCAGTGCTGCCATCAGTGCTGCCGTCGGTGGTGGCCTGAGCATTCGGGTCCACACACTCCCCCGTCCAAGCATCGCACACCGTGCCTGCCGGGCACTCCTCAGAAGAAATGCAATCCTCCGGAGGATCCACGCATTCACTGTTGATGCACACCTTTCCTGGCTCACAATCATTTCGGTCTGTACAAATGTTTCCTTCGCAAGCGCCGCCCGCACACAAATCCACAGCGCATTCGCCCTCTACGCATTTGCCCCAAATGCCACAGTCGGCATCTTCTACACAAAGCTCTTCATCGGTCAGGTTTCCAGGTTGGTCTGGAATGGGTCTTTGGCTGGGACAAGCTGTAAGAAATGCGATCAGAAGTAGCGAAGAAAAAAAACGCACGGACACCTCCCAAGAAAACACGGTGAATCCATGCCTTATTTTTACTTTATTGCCTAGGCCTACAATTACCTACATGTGACACATTGCACAAACGGTCAGAACATTACCGGTCCCGCATCCGAAACGCCTGCATCAGCAACGCCTGCATCTGCAACGCCTGCGTCTGCAACGCCTGCATCTGCGGTACCTGCGTCATACGGCTCTGCGTCGTTATTTCCGGAATCGAGCGGCACGATCTCCTGATCTGGTCCGGCATCTATTTCATCACTGCTTTCAAATGGGCCAGCATCAAAACCGTCTTGCGCGTGATCAACGCCCGAATCTATGGATTCAAAGCCGGCATCCAAGGTACCTGCATCGCTCATCTGTTCATCCACGCCCCCATCATCTGGAATGGCGATACAGGAGCCGCCTCCCCAAATTTGTAGCTCGTTGATTTCCAAATAGCTGTCTGAGGTGTTCATGTTCTCCAATCGGATGTACCGCCATGAACCATTGAGGCTGACTTCGTACCAAGAACTCGCAGAACTCAAAGTGTGGCTTCCAAAACTTGCCCAGGCGCTCTGGTCGTTGGATGCCTTCAAGTCGAATGTTTCCAGCATGAAGGTGCTGTTGGTTAACAGACGCAGCTGGTTTAAAACGTTAGAAGTCCCCAAATCCACTTCAAACCACGCGTTCGTTGGGCTCGAAAACGTCGACCAAGATGTGTACTCATCGCCATCAATGGCGTTTTCAGGTGGCTGAAGAAAAAAGGATTCACTTGCATCCACAACACTTAAAGCCGCTAATTCTGTGTTGCTTCCAACATAGGTATAGCCGGGATCGCATGCGCCGCCCCCGCCGTCGCTGGTGCCGCCGTCCCATCCATCGGGCTCACAAGTTTCGCCTCCTACAACCTCCAGCTCGTTGATTTCAATATAACCATCGTTGGTGTTCATGTTTTCCAGCCGTACGTAGCGCCAAGAGCCCGTCACGGGTATTTCGTACCACAACCCTGGTGTTGAAATGGTGTGGCTGCCATCGAGCGTCCAGCTGACACCATCATTGGACAGCTCCAAATCAAAGGTTTCGAGGGCCCATATGTCATTGGATAAAATCCGAACGGTGGTGATGGACTCTGAGGTCCCCAAGTCCACCTCAAACCACTCATCCAAAGGAGCTGAGCTCGATGACCATGAAGTGCTCGTGTATCCATCCACTGCATACTGGGCTGATTGTGACAAAAAAGAATCGCTGGCGGAAACCGCTGCGTTGAGGGCCAAATTCGAATCACCAGGCGCCACATGAAAACCTGGACCACATTCTAAGGGGTCGCCATCCGAAGTACCGTCTGAGGTGCCATCCGAGGTACCATCTGAGGTGCCGTCCGAGGTGCCGTCCCATGTGCCATCCCACGTACCGTCTGAAGTGCCATCTGAAGTGCCATCTGAGGTGCCATCTGAAGTGCCATCTGAGGTGCCATCTGAGGTGCCGTCTGAATTGCCGTCGGTATTGTTAGGGTCGATACATTGACCACTCCAAGCGTCACAAATCAGACCTTCGGGGCAATCATCCGTAGACGTGCAGCCCTCTGGAGGGGTGATGCATTCGCCATTTCGACAAATGAACCCTGGCTCGCATTGACTGCTTTCCGTACACCCACTGTCTTCGCAATTTTCCCCCACACACAGATCTGCGGTGCACACCCCGGCCACACATTCGTCTTCGGGACCGCAATCTGCGTCGGACGAACAAGGGCTGGCGCTGGCCATTTGGGCTTCTCCATCGGTCACAGGCGCACGCTCCCCACAAGCGGAAATCAACCCCCATAAACAAAGTGAAATTATTATTTTTAAAGCCATGGCCGCACCCGTGTCTCCGCTCTGTTTATGATATAGCGATTTTTTTCGGGTTCGTCCCGTTAATTACCACGGTCAGCCGTACCCACTTGATAACCAGCCAAAAGTGAAAGGGCCTGATCTTGTCGCTGCGCACGATCTTCAAGAACAGATGCAGAAATAACATGGTGTCCATCCAGACGGTTTAGATAATCCAAATAGAGTTCGTCTGCATTGGGCTTCACGAAAACCCCCCGAAGTTTGGCGAAATTTTTCAACCCCAAAACCACCTCAGGGCGAATCACACACCGGCTGTGAGAGAAGAAAGTAATGACCACATCTTCTTTGGCCTCTTGGTGCTGGCGGGCCAATTCCCGGTGGAGCGCCGTGAACACTTCGGTGGTATCCCGCCCTTTT
>CAZZDT010000768.1:0-2821 GCA_964652435.1 uncultured Bdellovibrionales bacterium | reverse complement strand
CGGTGGATGCGGCCATGTTAAACGTCGAGAATTTTACGGAAGAGACCACGCGCTCAACTTTGGTAGCATCGCTTACGGGAACCACCATAGGACTTTCCATTGATAGCGGTGCGCCGCATCGAACCATTGAACTCCTAGATACTTTTGCCTGTCACCCGAAAAGGTTGATGGAAAGCCCCGATGCTGTTTGTGGCAAAGGTGAAGACCGGCGCAGCTGCGTGGAGTGGTGCTTGGCCAATTCTAAGAAGGCGCCATTTGGTGGACCTGGCTTGATGTACCATTTAGGCGAGAGCTACGCTCGGATGGGCGACACCTATCAGGCCAAGCAAATCTATGAGCTTGCTTTGACCTTGCCGGGGGCAGATGAGTGGCCACACCGGTCTATGGTGGAGGAAGCACTGGCAGATATGGATAGCCACGTGGCGCCGTTTATGAATCTTAAAGATGAAGAGACCGCTTCCTATGTGGTTTATGCGAACAGTCCAGTGGCTTGCCAACTTTGCCACGGAAATCCTTAAGCATTCGACTTGTTGATTTCATTTTGAGAATTTTTAAATCAAAAGGTCATGGTTAATGAAGGGTTGTTTCTTTAACCGATTGCTTGGTTGCATCGACCTCCAACAGTACTTAAGACTCTGTTTCTGAAATTTGTTTGCACTTTTGAATTTGAAGGAAGTGACCATGCAGAAACGTTCTTTTGCTTTTCTTTTGACGTGTATATTTCTTAGCGGTTGTGGTTGGTGGCAGATGCCGGACCCATTTGCGGTTCCGCGGGTAGATGACCGTCCGGAACCACACCCCGACCATTTGGTTCGGTTGGGCGACAAAGTTCGGTTGAATGTAGCGCAGCTTGAAGAGTCTATTCAGGAAATCCATTGGTCGCAGGATGGTAAAGATATAACCAAGCGGTATTTTCTTTTGAGCGCGATGTTTGAAAATCCAAGAGAGCCGGGCACGATTCCGTCGGAGGTTCCAATTTATGTTCAGACTTTTTTAAAGGACTTCTTTCTAAACAAGTGTGAGGCTCAGGCGGGCTCTGATATCTGTACTCTCACTGTAGATAAGAATTTTAGATATGGTCAGGATGCAGAGAAGACCCAGAGGTTTCTCGTGTTGCATGAACGCTCGTTGACGCCTTTTCAACATCGCTTCATGGATTCTAACTCAATGGCTATCTTGTTGAAATCAGGAAAAAAGGCGGCGCAGTCCATGGGCAGCTCGGCCGCTGAGTTCATCCCATACGCTGGTTTGATGGGGAAACTTGGTGATGGAACCGCTAACGCGATGAAAAAAGCGTTCGGTGACCAGCTTTGGCTTTTCTAGATCTGAATGTTTGTTGGAAGTGTTGAGAGTCTGACTTTGAATGGTTGTTGTTGAAAGGATGAAGGAATAAGGGCGTCCAAAGGAGTGAAACGATGGAAGAGCGTAAAACGATTCTGTGGTGGCGCCTACTTAGCTCAATAGCCGTGATCAATATTCTTTTGTGGGTCCTAACGGTGGCACCACTGCCTAAATATGTACCGTACATGAAATGGCACATTCTGCTTTCAGGTATTTATACTGCCGTTTGCGCTTTTCGCTCTTTTGTTCCTCGTATTGACCTCGAGCGTTATTGCCTTATCGATTCTATGGTTTCCAGTATGGTTGTGGGTCGCAGCGCCGCGACCGTGGCGGAAATCAGCTTTGCGGTACAGATTGGGCTCTTGCTTCACGAGGTAGGGGCGCTATCGGGTCTTTTGTGGGTCCAGGCGATGACGATTCCTGTCATTGCACTCTTAACCATTGCCCAGGGCTTTTGTTGGTGCGGTGTTATGACTTTGAATAATATCTACCATGCTATCGAAGAATCCATCTGGGCCCTTACATTTACTTTGGTTGGCGTGGGTTTGGGATTGAGTGCTCCTCATATGGAAGGTGTTTGGCAAACGATGGGCTACACTGCTTCGATTCTTTGCGCGGCCTACGTGCTCTTTATGGTTGTGGTGGACGTTCCGATGTATTTGAAACGTTGGAAGGCTGGGAAAGACAAGGGCGAAAAACTCCTTGGCTTTCGACTGGGTTTTGCCGACGCCTGGAGTCGTCGAATAGTGACGCGCGATTGGAAGATCTGGAAGCCGGAGGTAGCTTGGCTTACGGGCTACTTCAGTGGAGCGGTTTGGGTATCGCTGGCCATCGCACATTTACCGCGAGTGATTGGTTAAGTCGCGGTGTGTGTAAAAGCAGGTTGGTCGAAAGCTGGGTTTACCGGTTGGTTTGGCCAAAAGTTTCAATTGTTTTCAGTGTTTAGGATGATTGTGCGGTGACTTCCGTAGCGCCGGGTCCGAGGTTGGACCGGCCCTGGCTTTTCCGCTAGCCTTATATCAGCATGTTAAAAAGGCGAATCTGTATCATAGGTGGCGGCCCAGCTGGCTTGATCAATCTGGCGACCTTAGCTGGCGACTTAGACATGTCTCAATGGGATATTGTTCTCTATGAGCGTACCTCAAGGTTTGGTGGTGCTTGGGCTTGGCAGGACAGTGAGTTCACCTCGACCAGCACGAAGTTTGCGACCCAATTTGCGACGCATGTGAAGTTTACAACCGATGATGGATTCTTTCACGGTGAAGAGTATGGCGAATACCTCACCAATTTTGTGGAAGAGCGTGGGGTGCGAGACCGGATTCACCTTAATTCCGAGGTGACCCGTTGTGAACGTACGGATGCCGGGTGGTCCGTCGCTGTTAACGGTGAAGAACCTCAGCATTTTGATTATCTGATATTGTGTTCGGGGCTTGCGAACCGACCAAAGCAGCAACTTGATTATATGGCCAATTTCACGGAG
>CAZZDT010000767.1:0-2826 GCA_964652435.1 uncultured Bdellovibrionales bacterium | reverse complement strand
CGGTCCAAATGACCCTAAAGTTATATGATCTACCTTAGGTCGTGTCGAACAAGCCGCACCTTCATGCGTAGGCTGGTTCGCACCCGAAATCAGAGATGGTTTATGGGCTTTTCTGAAACATCTTTCAAGTGGCAGTTGTTGCAGGGAAATGAAGATCTTTGAAGAATTTTCGGTGTAAAGGGTCTGCTCTTGGGATATAGTAAGGTGTGTGGGGAGGTATTTTCGTGTCAGTATTGTCTCAAACCGTTAAAAACACTCTTGTTTTTTCTAGTATTCTGCTCGTGCCGCAGCTTGTTTTGGCCGGTGGTGGCGGTGGCGGTGGAGGCGTACGCTCGGCCAGTGTGACCATGAGTCTCCTGCCTTTGATCGCAGCAGCGCTTTCGGTCAGTCTGGGCGTCTGGCTTCGTAAGTCCTCTAAGTGATTTTCGGCCATGGCGCCGTCTTATTTTCTCTCAATCCCCACCAAACTATTTCTCACTTACTTTGCAATTTGGATCGTTTTCTTCTGGGCTGAGCTCTCAGTTCTCGACCTAGGTGCTCTGCGGGGATTACTCGCCATCGGCTGTATGGCACTTGCCCTCAGCCGAGGTAAATTCAAAAACGTCCTTTTCCCCATCCTTGGACTGCTGAGTCTACCTTGGGAAATCTGGTTGAATGGAATTTGCAATCCTGCCCTTGGTCAAATCACCGCGGTGGGAGCTGCTTTGTTGGTAAACGCCAGTGGCCTCGCCGTGGAAGTCACGCAGATGCACGTCCCTACTCTCACCACTGACAATCTGCAGCTTCACGTCACACCACTTTGCGCGGGCATTGGGCCGCTGCTTAGTTTTTCCACATTGGGTATAGCCCTAGGGATTTTGTTTCTCGAGGATCCCAAGCAACAAAGATGGCTGGCTCTCATCACACCTGTTGCCGGTCTCGCCGGTAATATTTTGCGCGTGGCCATCAGCACCCATGCTGCAGATATTTGGCTCGATAGGCACCCTTGGGCCTGGGACGTTGCTCACGACCTCATCGGCTATCTTTGCTTTGCCATCATCTACGTCTTGATTTGGCTCTTTCTGAAGAATCTAAAAAATACGGAAAGTAAAACCATCAGCATCAACCCGTAACCCACCCAATGGCGCAGGCGCTGAAACGGTGTGGTTCCCTTGTAGATTTCCACTTCCTGAGAAAGTGTCTGTCCCACAAATGCCGGAAGCATCTGCGAACGTGCACCCAAAGCAGAAACCACATGCGTAAAACCATGCTGCCCCACATGAATAACGCTGCGACCCGACTCAACTGCCCGAAGTGTGGAGCGCCTGGCATGCATTTTTCCAACCAACGTATTTCCAAAACGGCTGCCATCGGCCAAGACAACCAGTGCATCGGCCCCTTCATGCTCCACCAAATCGCTGGCGTAAGAAGGCATCACCGATTCCAAGCAGAAAACCACACCGAGTTTTAGCTTTCCAAAAGTTAAGGCGGCTGGTTTTTCCCCCACCGCAAAATGGCTCTCAGCGTTGATGGCCAAACGTTTTTTATTCACCGTTTGAATCGATGCGTCTTTTAGCAATATCGCCGAATTATAAAGAGTCTCCTCG
Source organism: uncultured Bdellovibrionales bacterium (assembly GCA_964652435.1). GTDB lineage: Bacteria > Myxococcota > XYA12-FULL-58-9 > XYA12-FULL-58-9 > JABJBS01 > JABJBS01. The sequence goes on along the minus strand of CAZZDT010000767.1, from coordinate 1,240 downwards.
TCCATACGACGAGAACCCAAGAGCAATGCGCTTCTTTGCCCAGCCAATGCTTGCAACCGCTGCCCATAAGCGTTTCCGCTTTCAAAGGTTTCATCAACCGCCGTTTCTGGCCAAATCGTAAGTTCAGAGGGCGCCGCTTGCTCGGTCAACTTGGTGTAAATGGTTTCAGAGATTGGCTTCCAGCTTTCATCGGCCTGCCCACGTTCATATAGCCAAGTGGGAATCCCGCCTTGAATCAATGAAACAGAAAGCTTTGACGCCACCTGCGGTGTGAAAGCTGTTCCCGCCAACTGACAAATACAAAGTGTGCAAAGCCACGTATAAAACAAAGACTGATTGGCCAAATCCTGCCAACCACCCTCGCGAATAAAGCGAACCGCAATGGCGCCGGCCCAAACCACCAAACCGCCCAAGAGATACGTGCCCCCTAAGCGAACAATCCCAAAGAGATCACCACCATCGAATGTATCCCCAAGAAGGTTGGGTAAGGTCAGCGGTATTTGTGCCTGGCCCCACTCAAAGAAAACCCAAAGAGTGGGGGCTAAGAGACGTAAATAATCACCGCTGCGCAAAGTCACGAAAGCCATGGAAAAAAGCGCTCGGCTCAGTGCGTAAAGCAAAGCAATGGTCACAAAAACCAAGGGCCCAGCGTGGCTCAGTCCAAAAAGAATCAAGGATTCAAAAAGGCCACAGACAAGACCAGTATAAAAAGCGCTTTTCAAATCACAATGCACCAAAGCGTAGAGAAGAGGAATCGGTGCCAGCCAACTTAGACCCGCCCAGAATCCATGCGCGGCGCAGAGAAGAGATCCGGTCAAGATGCCAAGAAAAATTGAGTGGGCTCGACTCATGTAACAATCATTCTAGAATTATTTGCCTTCAAGAACAGGCGAGGAATCTGAAGCCGACAAAACACCCAACGGTCCAGAATGCTCCGGTTGCTCGTCATAATCCATGACCACACTAGCAACCATCCACAATCCGAACAAACCGGTAAACAATCCACCGGCTACAATCAGCCACCTGGGCAAATCAGAATTCACCCAAATGCCCCTTCGGCGACGTCATTCTATCGAACTCGGGAAAAAGCTTCTTGCGATTATCTGAACGATACGCACGGCCAGCATGGGCATCTTCGATCACTTGAGCCCGAATACTCGCATCGAAATACTCCGGGTGAGGTTTATCCTGAATGCGCTTTAAAAAATCCTGTAAAGGCTTGACCGACATCTGCATCTCC
>CAZZDT010000766.1:0-2829 GCA_964652435.1 uncultured Bdellovibrionales bacterium | reverse complement strand
GATTTGTGCACCCATGCCCTCCGGGACATCGAAGGGCAGGTCTATTTCAGGGAGGCCCGGGGCAACCACCGCGACCACGGGGCGATAAGACTCCATGCGGTCGAGTTGAGGGATTCCTATTTGATGGTAAATCAAATCACCTGGCTCATTCTCAAACTTCATCCAGAGTGCTTGAGAGTCGCAGGTGACTTCATGGTACATCACGATAGATATTTCGATGTCTTCGATGGTCCACGCGGTTTCGGGACTCTTGTATTGTCCGTCACTGAAAAAAGGCTTGTGGGCCAGTGCTTGGTTGTAAGTCACAAAAAGTGAGAGCAGGACGCCCAGTAGACTGATTTTCATAATTTCCCCCATGAACCTACTTCTAAGCTTCGTACCTTTTTAGGTGAATACAAGACTTGAAATGTTGGAACTCTCGAGTTTCTCGGGGATTTATCTTGGTCGATTCGCCTTAGACCAATGCGATGGTTGTGAGTCTATTGCTCACCGGGTGTGTAAGTTATCCTTATCTCCGCGTAGTCGGCGGATACGGTAGCGCTTCGGCTTGGTGAATCGCCGCTTGGCAGTAGAGCGAAAGTGATATTATCGTCGTTGCCAAGAAAGAGCTTCCGAATCAAAGCCTCATCGGTGGTCTTCCAGGTGATGGCCGATGGGCTAAGTTCCGAACTGGAGTTGGTAGCAACCGGTACCCATTCATCAAGTGCCCATGCCCAGAGCGTAGCGCCAAGGGAAGTTACGCCATCTGGATAGTAGGCACTGGTTTGACCACCTGCGTACCAGTTACTTGAGACGGCTTGGATCGCTGTATTGTCGGGCAATGCCGCAAAGCTTGATGATGTTTGCATGAGCAGTGCGGCCTGAGCCACTTCTAGACTCCATATATCGTCGTAGGTGTTTTCGGCCATGGATGTAAATCCTGAGGTGGTATGCCCGCCGAAGACGACCAAGCGCTTACGGGTAGAGTCGTAGAGCAAACTGTGGGCTTCACGTTTGAGGCTTAGGCCCGTATTGTCTACGGCTGACCAGCCTGGGTTTGCAGGGTTGTAGGCCCATAGGGAGTCGACTTCCCAGTCTTGTTCAGCCAAGAGAACGAAAAGGCGAGTGCCTTCGTGGTATACCATCTGGTGTTCGATGGGTGGGGTGTTTCTCTCTGAGCCCACTTGCGGATACGTGGCCGTCGGCACATGGGACCATTCCTGGGTATTGGGATTGTATTCCCAACTGTCGGTAAAATAGCATGTGCTGTTGCGATATTCCGCGAAACCAGTCGGGCAATCTGTGACGCTCGCGTTTGCTATGGTGCCGCCGAAGAGAAGAATGCGGTCGCGATGAGAGTCGTAGGCCATGGCATGGTTGTGTCGCATGGGGGGAGCCGTGAGCGGGGTGACTTCGGACCAAGAGTGCGTAACGAAGTCGTATATCCATGTGTCTACTAATCCACAGACGCCTTGATTAGAGGTGCTGCCGTCCATGCATGTGCCCGAATCGGCCGTGTCAAAACGACCTCCGAACAAGACAGCTCTGTCGCGGGCTGAGTCGTAAGCCATGGCATGCTCTCGTCGGCGAGACGGCGCATCGGCACCAGTGGTTTCGGTCCAGAATTTACTGGAGGCATCGTATTCCCACGATTCATCAAAGTAGCATTCTGAGCCAAGGCAATTACCTGAGGCACTGTTGGTGCCACCAAAAAGCAGTGTTCGATTCTGCTTCGTGGAGTAGACCATCGCATGGTCTTTTCGTTCGGTTGGGCCCGGCGTGACAACCTCGACCCATGTTTGAGTTGCCGGATAGAACTCCCAGGTGTCTCGATGCCAACAATGGCCTTCTACGGCTACGACGCCTCCCTCGCAACTGTCGCTGTCATCCGCGAGTGCGCGGTACCCACCAAAATGCACGTAAACATCTGCATTGGAATCGTAGGCCTGTGCATGGGCTGTGGTAGGTGCGGGACGATTGGTGTCGAGAATAGGGTACCAAGTGTTTGCGCCTGGGTCATACTCCCAGATGGCCTGCCTTCGGTCATCCGTAGCGTTGGGATCCGTGAAAAACAGGGTCGCTATATCGCGACTCGAGTTGTAGACCATGGCGCCTCGGCGAGCATCCGGTGCGATGACCGCCGGGGTTATCTCAGTGAACGAGCCGGTGCTGGTTGAAAACGACCATGTGTCGCGCAGGTAACAGTTGCCCCCGGGATCAGGTCCAACTGAGCCGGCGGGGCATCCGTCGCCCGGGCCTCCTGCGTCGAGCTGGCCGCCTTGGATGAGAAACCTTTGGCGAAGGCTATCGTAGGCCATACTGTGTTGCTGTCGTGGTACCGGAAGGTTTCCGGGGGTGATTTCGGTCCAGGTTTGCGTATGCCCGTCGTAAGCCCAAACATCTTGGTGTTCCGTTGTGTTGTCTGGTGCTCCCTCTGTGCCGAAGAACATTAATGTTCGGTCATTAAGGGAATCGTAGGCCATGGTTTGTCCCCACCTAGCTGGAGGAGAATTTTCTGGCGTGATTTGCTCCCAAGTCCGACTGCTTAAATCGTATTCCCAGGTGTCGCCAAGGGTTTCAAATACCAAACTCGAATCAAACCGTAGCCCACCGAAGAGGACCACTTTATTGCGATTGCTATCGTAGCTTAGGGCTTTACCAACAAATCGTCCTGATGGATGGGTCGCAGTGTCGGCCCGTGACCAGCTGTTTGAGCTGGTGGTGTATTCCCAGGTTTCTTCGGCAAAACTTGTTCCGGCGAGTCCGCTGACAACAACGAGTCTATCGGGGACGGTAGCCTTCACGTATCCTGCGCCCGTGCGCTGTGGCATGGCATTGAGTGCGGTAACG
>CAZZDT010000765.1:0-2836 GCA_964652435.1 uncultured Bdellovibrionales bacterium | reverse complement strand
GATTTTCTTGTTTGCTTAAACACCTGACACACAAACAAGACCAGGGCATAATTTCAAGTCTCTTCTGAGGAATATCCTCATCGCATTCTTCGCAAACACCATAGTCTTCTGGACTGAATTGAATGGTTGAAAGGGCGTTGCGAATAAGTTCTAGGGTCTCGGCCCGATTTTGGTTGCGACTTGATGAGATTGCTTGGCTCATCTCCGCTAAGGGCTGGCTGTCTTCATCGGGGCGCTCGGATTCTTGATGAATCGGATCAGCTTTTTGGTCTCCGCCGGAGATAAGTTCTCGCTGCTTTTTTTCCAGTAGACTTTTAAAGTACTCAATACGTTCAGGTGTCATGACTGTTTCCTAAAATTACCTGGAGTCCATGCCTGGGCTGGCATGACTTTTCAAGTGTGATTTAGGTTCGATATTTGAGTTCATCAATGATTTTGTATTGCTCTCCGGTGGTCCAACCCGCCTCAAGTTCACTGATAAGCTCATGGCGTTCTTCAAAGCTAAGATCGGCTGGATCGAAGGCCGCTCGCAATTTCGCGAGAAGTCCTTCAAGCTGCTCTACCAACACGGTTTCGTCGGAGTCCTTAACAAATGGATCATGCTTAACCGCCGCCAGCATGGTTTTGACATGTTTTTCGGCGGTGCTTAAATCCTCGTAGCGCATGGTCAATTCTTTTTTGCTCATGTCGCTGGTGATCTTGGTTCCCTCATAAACCGAGAGTGTTGAATCAATTTTAGCTTGCAGTGTCTTGAGAAGACTGTTGCTGGAGCTAAACTCCAACTCGTTATCGTCCTTACCAAGAATCTTCTTCAGAACACCGAGGCCTTCCATACCTTCCTCGTTAACGAATTCGGAGAGCACAGCAGCTCGTTTCTCACCATCCGGAGCCAGTCTAAGCTTCAGTAGAAAATCTGTGACAGCGGTTTCTGATGCCGAGCTGCCAGCGAGGGCCTCCCGGATTTCAGTCGGGTGAAGTTCCCGCAGCCTCGTGATGTCTGTGCTATCAAAGTCACATGTTACGGTTACAGTTCGGTCATGTTTATCTGCGGGATAACCTTCGAGTGTTCCTAAATTGATTCCAAGTGCCTGGGTGATTCTCTCGATAAAGCTCGAAAAGAAGCTTCCTTTAGAGGTGCCTTTCTCAACCAGATCGATTTTAAGGTCGAATTTCGAAATCGCACCATCTTCTCTGAGCGTAAACGTACTGCCAATCTTTTCTTGATGCCCGCCCCAGGCGAGAAATCCACCGTGCTTTTTCGTAGCGCTTGATGAGAATGTAGCGGTACCGTCTTCGTTTTTCTTGAAACTTTCCCCAGTGCGCATCCCGCCGGTCCAAGTGGAACTGGCTTCTCTAAGACCTGTATCGGCTTTGATGCGCTCCATCGCTTGATAGTCGGTGGTTGAGGTCCAACCGCGGTCTAGATCAACATAGAGTTTAACGGCGGCATCATGATTCAAGGCCGACAGGTCTAAGCTTTCTTCAAACTTCCCAGAGAGTACTTCTAGCTGGTCGCTCAGTTCCCGTCTCTGATCTGTATTGTAGAAAGGATAATCCAAAACTCGCTTTTGTAGCTCTGCCAAATCTCGCTTCGCTCGGCTGACGGCCTTAAAACGCGCGGATACATCTTTGGTGCTTGTGGTGTTTGAGATGGCCTTGGCGTAAGTGCTGGCCACTTTGTTGACTGCTGCTAGGTCATTCTTAATTGCACCGGAGATGGAATCAATGTGGAATTCCGGCTCTGGATCAATGGTTGTTGCGATTCGGTGTAAAGCGCCGCTGGCCTGAATGCCTTCGTCTTGAATGAAGTGCTCAAGGATCCTAACGAGCGCTTCTTGGTCTGGTGCTTTGGCGATGAAGCGACCAAACTTATTGGCTTTCTCTTCGTCGGCCCCAGCAGCTTTAATTGCGCCCGTGATGACATCCTCTGGTAGGTTTTTAATCTTCTCTAAATCTGCGGCATCCAGTGTCTGTCTCAAAATGAGCTGCTGCTCTCCTTTCGCTGCGACAGTGCTTTCCGCAAAGTTTGTTCCGTATGCTTGGTTGACGGTGTTGACAAAGTTGTTGTTCATGTCGTTCCAGCGAAGGGCTTCGTCAACAATTCGTGATTCAAAGGTAAAGCTCTTAAATGTATGGGTTCCGTCTTCATTCACAGTTCGTTCAACCGAGGCTGCTACCTGTGTTCGCTCGTCTCCAAAAAGCGGCAAAAGCTTATGGTTGCTTCGGATGCTGACTTCTTTAAAGATTCCATCTTTCTCCGACGTCGCGCTTGCTGCGGTTTGTGTCCAGCCGCGATCATGAAGAGTTAGGTTGGCATCTTTGACAATACGGTCTTGCGCACGGTGTTGAACCCCGGTTGTCCAACCACGGTCCAGGGTGACCCAAAGGGCCAGGGCGTCTTCCGCTTTTAAATGGTCAAAGCTGATGGCTTGATCAATGGCCTCACTTTTGCCCTGCATATCGGTCTTCAGCTTGGCTCGGTCGTCACGGTTGTAGTCGAGGTCCATGATAGGGTCATCATCGAGAACGTTGAGGCCGTGTTGAACATCCTTGAGAAGTTTTTCACCGCCCTTAAACCTGTGGGTAAGGTCACGCTTGTTCATACTGGCGGTGATAGGCTTGCCGTTTTCTAGGAGATACTTGTTCGAGTCTTTGATAACGCCTTGGTAAGAGCCGCTCTCTGTTGAGAATATGACTTTATCCGCAGGGATTTTTGCGAGTTTAATCAGAGCTCCAAGGCCGGCTCGGCCGTTGCCGCGTAAGAAGTCATCCAGATGTTTGGCGGCATCCACATTGGTTTCTGCATCACTGATTTTTTGAATTAAGCCGGTGATGG
>CAZZDT010000764.1:0-2840 GCA_964652435.1 uncultured Bdellovibrionales bacterium | reverse complement strand
GAAGTTGGTTGCACTTGGAACAGCTTTTTTAAGAGCTTTCGCTGCTGTCATCTTGATGAACTGGCCGAGCTCTGGATTGGCTTCAGTGCTGGTTGTGCCGAAAGTACCGTCGAATGTTGGGCTGGTGCGAATGGCTGGGGCTGCTGCGTTCATGATGTTCTCCTGGGCAAAGGTGTTGTGAAATCATTATCGGCGTGAGCTTTACGATGTTGCGTAAAAATTTAGGAGGGGTTTACAATGAACGGATGAGTAGATTAATTATCTAATAATAATAGAATCTTAGTGGTTATACTTGAGGCAAATAAAAATATACTTTCGGGGGTCGGACCCGAAAATAGGCTCTTGGGAGTACCGGCCGGCCGTGGGGCGAGCAACTCTTAGACCCTTGAGCTCATGCATGGGAGTGGAGGTGAGCTTCAATATTTAGGGTGAATCAATCACTTGGGATCGACGTTTTCGGGAAGGCTTGATGAAAATAAGGTGACAAACGCCAGAGGGATCAGTCGCTGTTTCCGGTGTTCATGGAAATATGCAGCGGGAAGCTGCCGTCTCGGGTTGTGAACTCGATAAGAAAGCGGTGTTCGGCTTCGGGCAGAAATTGCAGAGGGGCCTTGCTGTGACTTTCAGGGAGACCCAAGCGCACGGGATAAACCGAAGCCAAGTCTTTAAATGTTGTCCCAAACATTACGTTGAGCATTTCGTTGAGCCCGTCGAGAAGGGTTTCTTCATCAAGGTCTTCTGGTTCCAGTCCTAAGAACGCGCAGCATACATTTTCCGTAAGTGAGCGAGTCCAACCAACACTGACTTCAATCAGGGCAGATCCTTCAGCCCGAAGGGTGCCAGCAAAGTCGACCTCTTTGGGCGAATGCTCATCTATTACGTGGGTTATAGAATCGATTTGGGTTTGACTGCCTAATACCAAGTTAAAGGTTTGCCGCGTCATTTCGGCAATGGTTTTAACGGCAAAGCGCATGCGGTTGGAGATATCCTGTGGATATTCTACTGGAGGCTTGAAGACAGCTTCCAGCACGGTTTGGATTTTCTCCTGGGTCACGGGCTTTTCAATATAGGAGTGAGCTCCAAGGGCTAAGCCCTTTTTGATGTTCTCTCGGCCCACCAAGCCGCTCTGAAGAATCACCGGGATGTCTTTCCAGCGCTTGATGCTGCTAAACATTTCACAGAGGAGCCAGCCGTCGATTTCTGGCATCTTGATATCGAGAAAAATGAGATCCGGCTTTTGGCGAGCGACTTCGCCAATGGCCTCGAGTCCTGACGAGATAGCAACCACGTCCTGAAGACCGCTGTCCTCAAGTAATCCCTGAAGCATAGCGGCACTGGTCAGCGTGTCATCAATGATGAGTACACGTGATTCAGGTGCCTTCGTTGATGTGATCTTCGTCGCCATAAACGTCCAGAGAAAAGGGCCGTAGCTATGCTCCAATGAGCTCTTGCTCAATATGATAGCGATTTAATGGGGAGGCAGCCAGCCCCGAACCTTATTGAATGCTAGAAACCCATGAGTTCGGCGAAATGGGCCTCGCAAAGTGCTGTATCGTCTGATGATTTTTGGCGTGCGGTCACACATGCTTCACAGGTGTTTTCACCTGAATAGGCAGCCTCGGTGCGTTCAGATTGCCCGAGATCCCGTAAAGCATCTTCGGGACTTTCTTTTTGAAGAGCCTTAGGGTCCCAGCCCGGTTTGCTGCGGAGCTTGGATACTCCGTCAGCAAGGGCTTTTTTCTTTTGGCGATTGCTCATGCTGAGAAAACGGTGAGGTTGTCTCGATGCTTTATGAGCAAGTCTTGGTCACTTTGGCGGCGATGGAAACTTCCAGCTCTGTCCAAGTTTTGGCCACGCCGTCTTTGCCAGTGTGAAGTTCCTTACACGTTTCATGAATGGAATCGAAGGCAGCTTTCAGGCCGAAATCCATCATGTCGATGGTGGCCTTTGCCACAACGGTACCGTCTTCTTTAAGACCATCGTGCTTAAGCTGAAGCGCTTTGGTTACGCCATTCATGGTGACGCTGACCATCAAAAGACCTAATTTGTCGTCTCCTGTGGCGCCGGTGATTTTGCCGCTGATTTTGGCAGCTTCAGCAAACTTGCCAAAAAATGCAGCCGCGATGGTCGCGTTACGAGCCGGGTTGTTACTTTCAACGGAAGCACCTTCGATTTCGCCCGTTACGCCAGCAAAGATTGAAGTAAGGGTATCGCCGGTTTTCATCTCACTGATTTTAACCGTGTTGAATGTACCAGATACGGGTGCCTTCTCGGTGAATTTGTAAGCGGTCCAACCAGGGGTGAATTCCGTGAGGGTATAACTGCAGCCAGGTGCCTTGGGCTTTGCTGCTTCTTCGGCTGCCTGCTGAGCCAACGCTTTCTTATTTGCTTCTTCTTTTGCTTTGACTTCGTCGGTCTTGGAAGTGCATCCAGATGCGAGGCCTACTACAAGGGCAAGAATGGCAAAGATTTTCATCGTGATTTCTCCTGAGTTGTTTGACCGGAATATGCAGAATTTTGTGCTTTTTCGCAAATATCAGTTCTCGGTAGGCCCCAAAACCGTCCGAACGCAGGCCCGAGTGACATCAGTATCCTCCCAAGGCTCAATGGTTTCGGCATGATAGCGCTGAAGCTCTTGCTGCTGGGATTTAGGTAGAAAAGTGCGGCCAGGATCACCAAGCAGGACAGTGATTCCTGCTCCAACTGCAGTTTGTAGCCACCGCATCACTTGGGTAGCCAACGGTTCCTCGTAGCATACGTCTCCAGCCAGGATGACATCGGCTTGCGGAACGCCATTTGGAAGCAGGTTATCCTTACTGAAGGGTATCTTCACGGTATTG
>CAZZDT010000763.1:0-2842 GCA_964652435.1 uncultured Bdellovibrionales bacterium | reverse complement strand
CTACCTGAAGGATGGAAGATTGAATTGGTTGAAAAGGACCATGGTTACAATCCAGGTAAAGCCGAAGCGGCTTACAAGGAAATTAAAGATCAAGTTCTTTTCCTAGGAACCAGCTTTGGTACGCCGAATACTTTGCCGCTGCGTCCTTATCTCCAGCAAGACAACATGGTTGCATTTCCAGCATCTTTGTCGTCAGCCATGGCAGGTTTTGAGCACACGCCACCAGCTGGTGCTTCTTACACACTTGAAGCCATGCGGGCGATGGACTGGATTGTTGAGTCAGCGGGCGGCGCCGATAAGGTTAAAGTTGGTATCATTTATGACCAGACCGATTACGGTAAAGATGGTTACGCTGGCCTGAAGGCAGCAGCAGAGCATTACAAGACAACCATTGCGGCTGAGCAAACCATTGCTCCCGGACAAAAAGACTTCACCGCCGTTATCGGTGCATTGAAGCAGGCTGGAGCAACGCACGTTCTCCTTACTGTTCTCGCATCTTCTACCGGTCCTATTTTGGGAACATCAGCTAAAATGGGCTACATGCCAACATGGGTTGGTCAAACCCCAAGTTGGATTGACCCCTTCTTTGCGCACCCGCAGCTTCCTGCACAAGTATTCGTAAAGTTTGTTTGGCTTTCAGGTATGCCATTTTGGGGTGAGCCGGTAGCTGGAATGGACAAGTTCCTTGCGGCTTACGAAAAGTATGGCAAGCCAATGAAGGCGCGTCCTGATTTCTACACCATGATGTCATACATCCAGGGCCGTTTGGCGTTGGAAGCGGCCAACCAAGCATTGGCTGCCGGTCCATTGAATCCTGATACTTATATGACAGCCCTTCGCGCCATCGATGGTTGGGATGCGGGCGGCATGGTGAAGCCAATCAGTTTGAAGGCTTTCCCATACGTTACTGCTACTCAGGTTCGTGTATTGAAGCCTGACTTCGAGAAGAAGTCTTGGACGGTTGTTTCTGATTATGCAGAACCAGCGTCTATGGCTAAAGAAGCAGCGCCTGCTCCTAAAGAAGAGCAAGCAGCGGCAGCTGAGGGTGACAAGGAAAAGGTTGCTCAGTAAACCTAGCCAATCCCATGTTAGAACTTGCTAATTTAGAGGTGGTGTATCACTCGGTGGTACTGGTCCTCAAAGGCATCAGTTTGAAGGTGCCCGAGAAGAGTATCATTGCTCTTCTCGGGCCCAATGGTGCCGGCAAGACGACAGTCTTAAGAGCCGTTTCAGGCTTACTTTCCATTCATGACGGTGATGTAACCAAAGGCGATATCCACTTCCGTGGACAGTCGGTACTTGGGGCAAAGCCTTCTTCAATCGTGGCCCAAGGGGTTGGGCAAGCGATGGAAGGTCGGCGGATTTTTGCCGACTTAACGGTTGAAGAGAATTTATTGGCTGGTGCCTATGGCCGGCCCAATCAAGAAGCTCGACAAGATATCGAGAAGTTTTATGACCGATTTTCTATCTTAGGTGAAAGGCGCCATCGCCCGGCCGGATATTTATCTGGCGGCGAGCAACAAATGCTGGCCATTGCCCGGGCCCTGATGTCCAGGCCTAAACTTTTGCTCTTGGATGAGCCTTCATTGGGACTTGCGCCTCGTGTTGTTGCCGATGTAGCCAAACTGATTCGAACCATTCGCGATGATGGCGTCAGTATTTTATTGGTGGAGCAAAACGCTTCATTGGCGCTTGAGTTGGCGGATTATGGCTACGTCTTAGAGAATGGAAAAATTGTTACGGACGGCCCTTCTGGGGAGCTGGCGGCCGATGAGGATATCCGCGAATTCTACATGGGAATTGGCAGTGAATCGGCTGTGAACTATCGAAATATCAAACGTTACCGCCGGCGAAAGCGGTGGCTTTCATGACTTTGTTGGAGATTAAAGATCTGAAACTCTCCTTTGCCGGCGTGACGGCATTGGATGGAGTTTCCCTGACCTTAAATGAGGGTGAGGTTGCCGCGGTGATTGGACCTAATGGTGCCGGCAAGACTTCTTTATTCAATTGTATCTCAGGACTCTATCAGCCTCAGGAGGGTGAAATCCTCTTTGGCGGTCGAGCGCTTCGAGGTTTGGCACCTTATGAAATTGCCGCCAGCGGTGTTGCTCGTACATTTCAGAACTTGGCTCTATTCGAGCATCTGACGGTATTGGAAAATTTACAGCTTGGGCGCCATCACTTGATGAAGACAAAATGGTGGAACGATATCTTTTTCACCGGAAAAACGCGGCGTGAAGAAATTCGTCACCGTCACCAAGTTGAGGAAGTCATCGAGTTTTTAGATCTTGCGCGTTACCGGGCGATGCCTGCGGGAATATTGTCTTACGGTGTCTTGAAGAAAATCGAGCTTGGTCGAGCGCTTTGTATGGAGCCTAAGCTTTTGTTGCTGGATGAGCCCGCTGCAGGACTCAACCAAGAAGCCACGGAAGATTTAGCGCGTTGCATTTTGGATATCAAAGAAGAGCTGGGGATCACGCTTTTACTTATTGAGCACGACATGCGTTTTGTGATGCAGCTCGCTGACTCGATCACGGTCCTCGATTTTGGCAAGCAGATCACCCATGGTCGGCCTGAGGAGGTTCAAAAACATCCTGATGTGATTGCGGCTTATACGGGTGTAGGAGCGCATAGCTGATGAGTGCTTTACCTCAGACTCTTCCGAGTTGCTTGGAGCACTTCGCCGCTCAAATGGGCGAGCGCGTTGCCTTGCGGCAAAAGGAAATGGGTATTTGGAAAGAATTTTCCTGGAAGAGCTACGCACAAACGGTTCGGGCTACGGCCCGTGCTCTTTGGGAGTGGGGTGTGCGGCCAGGGGATCACGTGGCCATTCTTGCCGATA
>CAZZDT010000762.1:0-2846 GCA_964652435.1 uncultured Bdellovibrionales bacterium | reverse complement strand
GACCCACTGGAAGCTTCTGCCCGAGGCTCAAAGCAAAAGGCTGTGTCCCCACTGGTTGATCTCGACGGTATTCTGGACAAGCAAGATAAGAAAAAAAGCGAGAAAGCCCGACCCCGCTCCATGGGCGAATTGCTTGATACACGTCAGCTCGGCGCTCTGGTCGATGCAAAGTTGGACGAAGAAATCGGTCTCGCGAAGCAATTGATAGGTTTCGATAAAACATGCGAGGGCGCTTCACCGGTCCGTTTTAGATTGGGTGATTTGTATTGGGAGAAATCTAAGCGTGCTTTTTTCGTCTCTCAAGATTTAGACATTACAAAAAAGGCTCGTCAATCAGCTCAAAAGAAAATGGGAAGCTATCAAAAGCAAACGCTTAAATGGTACCGCGAAATTTTAGACTTATGTCCGCAGTATGAAGCAACTCCCAAGGTCTTGTATTATTTGGGTCGCGTATATGTTGAACTGGGCAAACCAAAGGCAGGGGCTCGTTACTTTAAGCGAATCATCCAGGAGCACCTTGATTCAGAATGGGCTGGCAAATCTTGGTTTATGATTGGCGAGTATTATTTTGATACAGCTCAAGATATCGAGAAATCACTGCGTGCCTATGAGCGAGCCAGTGCAGACACCAACCAGTCCGTAGCAGGTTTTTCTCTTTATAAAGAGGGCTGGTGCTACATCAATACCGGTGACTGGGAAGTGGCTCTGCGCCGGTTTGAATCTGTTATTCGGTGGCTTGCGGATAAGAAAATCTTAGATGAGGGGCCGGCCGATGGACTTCGGCGAGAAGCATTAAAGGATTACGTTCGAGCCTATTCCAATATTCAGCCGGAGTTTTCGGTCAAGGGTTTGGGCAAGCCTGAGGATGCATTTGATATTTTCTCCAAGGTTGCAGAGCTTCATGCGGTGCCGAAAATGGTCGAGGACTTGGGGCTTTTGTACCGTAGCCGGGACTCACACGAAAAAGTGATCTTAATCTACAAGGATCTTGCCCAGCGGTTTCCTGAATCAAAGCGTAAAATTATTTGGCAAAGTTATGTTCTTGAGGCGGTGAGCCGTGCGGGCAACCGCAAACAAATTGTGGCTAATCTAGAGCAACTTTCTTCGATGATGTTGGATGCTCTGGCTAAAGATGCGGCAAGTCCGTTGGTTGATAAGAAGAACAAGGCTGTCCTAAGAGAAAGCTATGATGTTGCGGAACGGATAGTGCGCAACTTGGGTTTAGAACGTCATAAAGAGGGACGACGGCTTCGTGGAAAAGCGAGAAAGCGCTCCTTTAGTTTTGCAGCCAATGTTTACGATGTTTATTTGAAGGTTTTCACCAAAGGGCAATCTGGTGGAACGGTGGATTATCCTTATTATGTCCAATTTTACCAAGCGGAGTTGTTTCTTCAGCTGGGGCTCCTAGAGAAGGCAGCCGACGCTTTTGAGCAGGTTGCTCAAAAAGGTGAATCAAAAAAGGCAGGTCGTGAAAAGAAGATGGCACTGCGCGCTGCCGAAGAATCAGTGCATGCTTTCGAGCGGGTTTGGCAGGAGCAGTTGGCGACGAAAACTTCTGAAGAGATTGTGACCAAAACCGAAGATGCTTTCGCGCAATCTGCTACGCGTTATCTAAAGCTTATGGGTAAGCAGAAAGACCCACAGAGCGTTGGGATTCGCTATAAGGTCGGGAAAATAGCCTACGACCGCGGGCGATTGTCAGAAGCATTGGCGCAATTTGAAGTATTGGTGAAGCGGCATTCGAAAGACAAGGTGGCTTGTTATGCAGCAAACTTGATTTTGGATATCCACAACGGTCAAAAAGATTTTAAAAAATTAGAGGAGCGCGCCCGAGCTTTCGCCAAGATGAAGAGTTTAAGTTGCTCGGCGAAAGAGCGTGGACAGCTTGCGGCGATAGCGCAGCAAGCTGCATTTGGCTTAGTCAAAGAGAATGCTGGACCCGGTGCGGAAGGTGAAGCTTTGGCGAAAGCTTATCTGGATTATTTCCGCCGCTATCAAGCATCATCGCTTGGAGACAAGGCGCTTTATCAGGCTGCTTTGGCTTATGAGAAGGCTGGCAAAGAAAAGTTGGCGAGCAAGGTGAAGCTCAAGCTCATCAAGGTATTCCCTAAATCGAAACTGGCTCGGGAAACGCTTTTTGCAATGGCCGCAGAGCATGAAAACGCCGTCAACGTGAAGCAGGCCAAGAAACTCTTCGAACTATTTGCGGGGAGATACGCTGAAGATGACCGTGCCCCTATTGCTTGGTTGAAGGTTGCTAAATTTGCGAATGCACTGGGCGATGAATCCGGTGCTCAAAGGGCCTATGGAAAGGTCGGCACATCTTACGCGTCACACCCACAAGCTCACCTAGCGGCCATCAAGTCTTGTGAGCCCTTAGAAAAGGAAATTGAAGACTACCGAAGAGACGGATTCAAGCCGTCGAAAAAGAGGGCGGAGCTTCTCGATAAATGTTACGCCCAGTGGCTGTCTCAAAAACTCTATCGCACCCGAGATGCCGACTTGCGGTGTTATGTTTTGACGCGTCGGGCTCAGCTTTACCGGGGTGCTTTGAATAATCTAGCTCGAGCGAAAGGGTATCAGAAGGACGCTGATGTGGTCTGGCAATCGATTGCGGACAACATTGCTTCGGAGCGTATACGTTGTTCGGACGCAAGGGCGGAGATAAGCTTTCGAGAGCTTGAACCCGCCTTTCAGAGCTTTACGAAGCTCTCACTCAGTCCGCTCGACCCGAGCAGCGGTCGAGCGATTGCTCTTTTTCAAGCTTCTTTAGGAGTTGTTACTGAGCGCCGAGATGGATTGCTGAAGCAGTACAGAGAGATAACCGCTTTGGGTTCAGAGACCTG
>CAZZDT010000761.1:0-2850 GCA_964652435.1 uncultured Bdellovibrionales bacterium | reverse complement strand
TTTAGGTTAGAGGGGAACCTGTATTGTGACTGTCTTATTTTGAGAATTCATATGAACGTCTCTTTGGCACCATTGGAAGCAGTGATGGCGATGTGGTGCGGCCAAGATGTTGAGCAAAAGATGAGTCTTTGCAAACCGAGCGGTTCGGTTGAGCGGATCTAAAGCTTTTTGTGGTTTTGCGTTCTTAATCATTTCCCCTTTGAAATCATTGACGAATCACGGTGAATCGGAAGATTTCCAATGGTCTTGGGGGCCTCTTTGAATTTGCATGCGTCAAATCTCACTGGACGTTCCAATTTGTTTCTGACAAAACATTACAAAAAGTCGCAGGTTCTACTTTCTACAATCACAAGTTTAGGAAAAGCCTTCCATGAATAGAATTCCAAAAATTATATTAATGATTCTAGTATGTTTCGCCGTTAGTTGTTCTGCTCAACGGGAAGTAGCCGAGAGCGGCACACCTGATGGCGAGGTCAACTCAAGCGCGCCCGAAACCCCCGCTGAAGAGCCAATTGAAGACATCGAGCAAGATGAGGCTGACCCAGAGAATGAGGCCGATGAAGCCGATGAAACCGCTGTTGAAGATGAAGAGGTAAGCCAAGAGCCGGATGAAGAGTTGGACTCAGATCCACGCAGAAGTGCTGGTTGCGGCCGCACCGATTACAGTCAAAGTGAAGCTGAGCGGTTTTTAACCGTGGAAGGTGTGAGCCGACGTTACCAGGTGAAGTTGCCTCGTAATTACAATCCGCTCAATGCTTATCCCATGCTCTTTGCGTTGCACGGGCTGAATGAAACCGGCGACACACCCCGCGGACAGTTTGCGGATGTCATCGATGATGATGCCTTTCAGGTGTTTCCTGATGGTGAAGGTGAGCAGTGGAACAATACCACTGACATGGTTTTCATCGACGCGCTCTTAACCGAGCTTCAAAGTGAATATTGCTTAGACCCCGCTCGAGTATTTGCTGCTGGATTCAGCGCTGGTGGAGGCGGTACTCACGCCATTGGTTGTTATTTGGGTGACCGGTTCAGAGCCATTGCTCCCATTGCTGGAACTGGAACCTTCACCGAGTGTGAGGGCCGCGTTGCGGTCATGCAAATTCAAGGTACCAATGACTTTGTTGCTCGTGAAGAGGCGGCCGCCGCAGTTCGAGAACATTGGATTGCAGTGAATCAGTGTGAAGGAGCTGAGAGTGCTGCCGCGTCAGATTTCAATCGTTGTGATGCATTTGCAGGGTGTATGGAAGATTACCCAACGCTTTATTGCGAGCACAATGGTGGCCACGAATGGCCCAGTTGGGCCAATCCAATCATTTGGGATTTCTTTAAGAGTTTGGACCCAATTGTACCGGGCGATGACCCTGAGGAAGGCAACGATGGCGTCCAAGCAAGCAGTGTTACGTTCACCATTGATATTCCTGAAGACTTTGAAGGGGTACCTTTGAAGATTGCGCCCATTTTATATGGCCCCAATACTTTTCAGCCAATTTTCGTGGCCCCAAGTCTCATTTTGAACAACGGAGCACCCATCGGTGATGAATTCGTATTGGGTGAGCAGGTTGAGTATGAAGTGAGTCCAATCAACCTTGCGGGCTTGGACTTGCCGGCTAATTTTACCTTTACGGTTGTTGTGTATGTAGAGGGTGGGGGCGACCCAACACCTTGCGGGAAAGATTGGATTGGTCTTACTCAGGTAGAAATTCAAGACACTGGCGATTTGGTCATAGATGAACCCATGCGCTTGGAGCCTTTTTTGGCTATCCCGTTCTTCTTTGATTGCCCCGAGGAGTAGTCTCCTCGGCTGTTCACTCCAAGCTTGCGGCGCTTTCTTCCGTACAGGCGCCATAGTGCACAATGGATTGGAAGGCTTGAGCGGCCCAGCAAGAGCTACGGTAGTTGCGCTGGTCGCAACCGCAAACTGTAAAGTCAGGCCGATCCGAGCATTGCCCTTGAGTGGGTCTGACTTGGCAGGTGCCCATTTGTTCACTGGGGTCGCAATTTTGCGGAACTTTGCAGAACTCGCTCCAACTGGCACTGCAGTCGTCATTGCTGGTGCAAGGTTCGTTGAGTGTCGGAGACATACAGCCACCTAGAAAAAATCCAGCAATCATCAATAGTAACATGTAAAGTTTTGGGGAAGGACGCTGCATATCTGTTTACCACCGAAGTGCTTAAAAAGTGTTACTCTATGAACCAATAAACCGGCAAAAGGTTACGGTTCAATTGTCACATTCATTAGAGTATCACTTTGTCGTCGATTTGTGTGACGATTTTAGGGCGAGCTAATGACAGTTTTGTAGTAAGCAGAAGGACTTCCTGGATTGAGTGATCGCTCTCAAGGAGAGGCAGGCTCACACGAATCGGCTGGGCTGCCACTGCAACAATGAGGCTCTTGGAGAACACAGGTATTGTCTAAGGGAGCACCGTCTATTCGATCGAGGACCCAGTCCATTGCTTCAGGAAGCGCCCAAAGCAGAACATCTCCGTGTGGCGCAGATGAACAAATGGAGTGGTTCACACTGTGTCCACTTTCGCAGACTGAGTTGAAGGCATATTCAAAGACTTCCGGTGGAATGAGATCATCGTTTTCGCCATAGACCACCAGCATGGGTGTCTCGCTGACCTTGGGGATCGAACTGTAAATGATTGAGGTTTCACGGGTTAAGCAGTTGAGTGCTTCGTTATTTTCGATTCCGTTGGCAATGAGTTCATCGACGTATTCGGGATTGAATATTTTTTCAATGGCATCCATCTCTTCTTGAAAGTCTGACCCGTATGCGCAGCTATCCGATGGCCGAATGAGGTTCGTGAAATTATCCGCAAACATATGGGGAGCTTCGTTGCTGAGAA
>CAZZDT010000760.1:0-2860 GCA_964652435.1 uncultured Bdellovibrionales bacterium | reverse complement strand
TATAACAGCTGAGCCAGATTTCATCATCGAAAACAAACATACCTGGCCGCCTTCGCACATCACCGTAGTTCACCATCACTTCTTCTGAACCATTAAGCTCTACCCGAATGATTTGCTCGTCGCGGTCGACATAAAGCGCGTCGTGTAAACCATCCGATGAATTGATTGCATCGTAAAAAACCGTATCGTCCTGGGTCCAACTGAGGAAGCAACGAAATCCTAAGCAACTGTTTTAATTGAACAAAAAATCAGAAAGGGCGAGAGACAGGTGTATAAAACCATGCAGTCGACGCTGATGCCCTGCGACAAAGTCGACCTCGTATCTACTGGGCCTTCATTCGTATTGTTGGCCAATGCTTGAGCGCTGCACATATTCTCCCTACTCTTTCGTTGGGGGACTCAGACAATGCATCAACACCCAATTCATCAATCAACCTCCTCAAGAAGAAAACTTTCGACTGGATGGGTCGGTATCATCTTGATTGCAAGTATCGGATTTTTGCTAGGCACTGCTCCAAGGGCTCACGCCGCCACCATTCGGGGAGCCAATGTCCCCATCCCCATCAAGCTCACGCCACAAGGGGAGCAAGTAAAGCTGCTCAGCCAAGTCAACCAATGCTTAGCGCAAGTAAACTACACCCTCGCGACAATCCAGCGGCTCACGTCTGCCTACGCTGTCCAAAACGATATATTGGCTGTTCAGCACAGTAAGCAGATACTTCAAGAATGCATCGAAAATATCCGCTCTAAAGTCAATCTTGAACCGGAGGTATCCACCGCGCTGGCGAATTGGGGAACATCCAATGAAGCCCTACAATACAACGCACTCAAAGTTTTTTTGTCTGTATCCATGAAAAAGTCAGACTACAGGCGCGCCGTCGGCAAACCGGAGTCGTACTACGCCGCTCTGAGTGAACAAGATCCTCGGGCTTATCAACTGACCGCTTTGCACTTCCAATCCATCAATATCCTCAACAAGCTATGGACCAAATCCATAGATTTTAGCAACTACGACAGAAAAATCGACGCAATCAAAACCCAACTTCAGGATGCGTTCGACCAGCAAAACCAGCTGGCGGAAACCTTGCTCATCGATTTAAGCCGCGGAAAATTCCCCGATACCGTAGAGCCCCTGCAGACCATCATGTTGGACATGGCTACAAAATATCAAGAAGTGTGGGAAGGTTTCCTCACCCTCATCGAGAATTATGAAGGGCTCGCGGACAATATTCGGGCAGCCCAGAACACTTTGATAAATGAGCTGGTGAAGCCGATCCCAGAAAAGAAATGCGTAGCAACCGATTCTCCCAAGCCGCCACCCCCCGAACCCTACTCGGTCTACCCGTTCCCTACCGATATTGCCCAGCATTCCCTCTATGGGGACGCATCGGCCCCGGTTAAAATTGTAGCCGTGATGGATTTCCAATGCCCCTACTCAAGAAAATCCGTATCCAACCTGGAACGACTGGCTAAAGATTTTGGAGACCAGGTTCATATACTCTTTCACCATAGCCCCTTGAACTTTCATCGCAACGCTATGCCAGCGGCAATCGCCGCAGAATGCGCCGGCAAACAAGGCCAATTTAAGGCCTACAGCGATCTGCTCTTTAATACACCCAGGCTCACAGAAGAGGGATTCCTCGAGACAAGTGAGTCACTGCAACTCGACGCCGAATCTTTCATCACGTGTTATCTGAACAAACAAACTCAACAAGCTATAGAAAAACATCTTGATGTGCTCGATGAGTTGGGCGCTCCAGGAACTCCTTCCTTTTTTATTAACGGCAAAAGAATTCTAGGGGCAAAGCCCTACGAACATTTCAAGCAGACGGTTGAAGAAGCTCTAGCGAACGTTAGAGCCAGCGGATTAACGGGTTCTGAGTATTACCGTCAACATGTAATGAAAGCTCAGTAGAAGAAGCTATTCTTCTACAAAGGTATAACCAAGCACCACTACTATTTGCCCCAGCTGTTTTGAATCGCCCATGATCGGATGAGACGCCACCGCTTTGGCTTTTTCTATCTTGAGGGTAGGCTTCGCCTGAATGGGATAATCCAAATATCCTCTGCCCTTTCCTGCCCATGCTCGTCCATCGGCCATCTGGACCTGGGCAAGTTCTAAAAACGCAATATCATCAACTGCCTCTAAGCGTTCGTTGGCGACACCGTGGTCGTCAAATACCAAAGAAGGCTGCACACGGCTTGCCATTATCTTGGCTACCTGGCTAGCAAACTGTCCCAAAGCCTTATCCAGTAATGCCTGGCTCCCAACTTCGGCGGATTGATCCCGAAACCCCAAAACCACCTGCCCCCTTTGCACGGGCCTTCTCGAATCATCGATGATTGGATGGGTAGCAATCAGCTTATCGCCAGACAAAAGATGAGGTTTAGAGCGAATAGGAAACGACGCAATCACACCACCATAATCCATGTTAGAAACTCTATAGGCATCACTCTGTAATAAAACAAAATCCACATCATCAAGTTGCGCAACCTGAGCGAGTTCCTCCCGAGCCATGTCTGCATCATCAAAAATCACAGCGGGCCCAACCGAAACCGCCGTCAGCATGGCAAGAAAGCGAGCTTGAGACTCAACCACTGCATCATGAGCCGCTCGAAAATCCTCTGAAGCAATCACACACCCAGTTTGTGAACCGGCCTGTATCGAAACCGAAGCGGACGAACAAGCGACCTGCATGCCCATCAACACCAAAGCAAATAACCATCGATTCGTACCGCACCTCAATTCACTCATTCCCCACTCCTAAACCGCAGCACCAACTCAAAGCCCCTTACGCCAAAGGGTATAACAGCTGAGCCAGATTTCATCATCGAAAACAAACATACCTGGCCGCCTTCG
>CAZZDT010000759.1:0-2867 GCA_964652435.1 uncultured Bdellovibrionales bacterium | reverse complement strand
CGGCTCTCAGCATCTGCGCGCCGCCCTCGCCACAACTCAAACTCACGAACCAGTCCAGCCAGGGACTGCGTCAATTCTTGCTTGTCCTCTGACATCCTGCGACAGGCAGCTTGAATTTCCTCAAGAGTGAGTCTGCCGCGACGCTGACGAGCGGCTTCAATCAAATAAGTTTCCTGTTTCCGAAGCAGTTCCTGCACCCTGGTCACATGGGCACGGGCATATTCATCAAACAAATCATCTCGAGACTCAGACATATCCAGAGCTTAGTCCCCGCAAACCTTGCTGTCTAGGAAATCAATCCTACCATTTACACTCTTTCTTATTGCGTCCAGATGAGCTACGCACCCAACATGGCAGAAGACGGTAAAATGACCCTGTACGAAGCGCTTGGTGGTGAGGACTCCATTCGGAGACTCTGTGACCGCTTCTACGACTTTATGGAAGAACTCCCCGAAGCACGCGACGTTTTAGCGCTGCATCCCAAAGATTTAAGCGAGAGCCGAGACAAGTTTTATTGGTTTCTCGTTGGCTGGATGGGCGGCCCCCCACTCTTTGTCCAACGTTTCGGACACCCAAGACTTAGAGCGCGCCACCTACCCTTTAAAATCGATTCCAAAGCTCGAGACCAATGGATGCTGTGCATGGAAAAAACGCTTGATATCGAAATCAGCGACGAACATGTTCGCAGCCAGCTCTTGGCTGCTTTTGCCAGACTGGCCGACCACATGCGCAACACATCAGATACTCCCTAATCAATGAAGAGGCGTAGCCATGCACTTAGATGATATTCTCTACCCCGCCATCGAGCCCTTCGAATCGGGAATGCTTGAAGTTGAAGCTCCGCACAATATTTACTGGGAGCGCAGTGGTAACCCCCAAGGCAAGCCGGTCATTGTGATTCATGGAGGTCCCGGTGGTGGTAGTCAGGCGGAATACCGAAGTTACTTCAATCCACTGAAATACTGCATCATTCAATTTGACCAACGCGGTTGTGGTAAATCAACGCCTCATGCAGAGCTTGAAGGCAACCACACCATGGCCTCCGTGGACGATATTGAAACACTTCGCACGCATTTCGGTATCGATCGGTGGCAAGTTTTCGGCGGGTCGTGGGGAAGTACCCTGAGTCTCATTTATGCCCAGAATCATCCAGAACGGGTCTCAGAGCTTGTACTGCGTGGAATATTCATGTGCCGCAGAAAAGAACTTCTTTGGTTCTATCAGCATGGCTGCAGCGAAATCTTTCCGGATGCCTTTGCACCTTACCGTGATCACATTCCCAAAGAAGAACATCATGACCTCATGGGGGCGTACTACAAAAGACTCACCAGTGAAGATGAAACCACGCGACTGGAAGCCGCCAAGCAATGGACAGGCTGGGAAATGGCCACCAGCAAACTGATTCCCGACGAGGACTACCTCAAGAAAGCTGAAGACCCTCATTTCGCCTTGGCGTTTGCCCGCATCGAGTGCCACTACTTTATCAACAATATTTTTCAAGAAGACGATGTCATTCTGAAGAACATCGATAAAATTCAAGACATCCCCGGTGTGATTGTTCAAGGACGGTACGACGTGGTCTGCCCACCGGTGAGTGCCTGGGATTTACATCGGGCTTGGCCTAAGAGCCAATTAGAAATGATTGCGGATGCGGGACACAGCATGGGCGAAATAGGTATTGCTAAAGCCTTGGTGGCGGCAACAGATCAATTTGGCGGCTGAGCGCACTGCGTCAGATCGAGACACGTCGATTTTTGGCCTCGAAAAGGTACTTTTTTCGACAATTTCACATTCCAAACGACTCCTCTTACTTGGATGCCTTTAGGTTTTCCCGTACTGAGCCCGTCCGCTTTGGCTCACATTCAAGCACCACCTGGATGCCCTATTCCAGATCCTTGGTGAGTTGGGCGGACGACTGTTCTTCAAACCACAATCTACGTTTCTAGGCGTAAGAATGCAGGAGGAGTCCTATGAGACTATCTATAACCAATGTTCATTTAGATCTGGGTGCAGGCAAACGCGGCACCGATATGGGTCCATCGGCCATTCACTTGGCGGGTCTGGTCCCAAAACTGGAAGCCATGGGTCATACCGTAACGGATATTAAAAGCTGCGGTATCGGTTCCGCCGATGCCCGTGACCCACGCTACCCTAAAGCGCGGTTTCTCGATGAAATCCATGAGACCTGCGCGTTCATTGCCAAGCGGGTCGAAGAAGCCACCGATGCGGGGCACACTCCATTGGTTTTGGGAGGAGACCACTCGCAAGCCATTGGAACCCTCTCTGGCATGGCCAATCATTATAAAAAACAAGGGCAAGACATCGGTGTGATCTGGGTTGATGCCCACACCGATATGAATACCCCTGAATCAAGCCCATCGGGCAACATCCACGGGATGCCATTGGCAACACTGCTTGGTCACGGCCCAAAAAAGCTGGTGGAACTGGCCGGTGATACTCCCGCGCTCAACCCTGAGAAAATTGTAGTCTTCGGCGCAAGAGATATCGACGCAACCGAGATACCGATTGTGAAAGAGCTTGGTGTTCGGGTTTACACCATGCACGAAATCGATTCTCGAGGCACCAGTGTATGCGTTCAGGAAGCCATTGAACGGGCCTCTGACAACACTGCGGGTATTCATCTAAGCTTTGACTTGGACGGCGTGGACCCTACCCATGCTCCAGGTGTCGGTACGCCTGTGCCGGGGGGACTCAGTCTTCGCGAGTCCCATCTGCTTTGCGAAACCATCGCGGCCACCAAAAAGCTGATCGGTATGGAGTTGGTTGAGCTCAATCCAATTCTAGACGACAAAAATGTCACCGGTGAATTGGCTGTATGGCTGATTCAATCCGCGTTAGGGAAAACC
>CAZZDT010000758.1:0-2874 GCA_964652435.1 uncultured Bdellovibrionales bacterium | reverse complement strand
TCGATCAGCTCAGCCATACGAATTCGTTCCTTTTCCTGAACTTGACCGCTTCCGGAACCGCCCATGGGTTGCAACTCCGGTCCTTGCCCATCATAGAGGCTCATGGCTTGTCTGCCACGATTACTCAACTGATGATGCGTGAGCTTAACCTTGGATAAATCAACACCCTCGCGCTCTCTTCCGAACTCCAAGAGTGGGATCAGCCGCTTGTAGAAGATGGATCTCTTTTCAATATCGGTGTTGCCGTAGTCGAATATCTGGGAAAGGAATGTGTATAAGTGTCCAAAGGTTCCTAGGTCTCGCTTGAACAGAATCAATGCGTCCAACTCCTCTTTGGCTGCTTTCTCTTGGCCCTCTACTCCTCTCTCCTTTGCATCCTTAAGTCTGAGCTGGGCATTCTTGTATCTCGTTAGTAATCGATTGGCGATAGGCTCGATGGCACGTTCTAGATCCTTTTGCTGTGCTCCGGGTTTCAGCTCTACCTCCACAACGCGATTCACTTCATAGTCATCGTAGTGCCCCGAGGCATCCAGTTTTTGACGTAGATCCAACACTATGTTCGGATCGGAAGTCGATGCGAGTGCAGCGGTCGTGTGATACGTCTTGAAAGCCTCCAGAATCTCTGCGGGCTCATTCAAAAAGTCGACCACATAGGTCTTGTCTTTACCCGGGTAGCAGCGATTTAAACGTGACAAGGTCTGAACCGCTTGAATGCCAGCCAGCTTCTTGTCCACATACATGCCGCAGAGCAACGGCTGGTCGAAGCCGGTCTGGAATTTGTTCGCTACCAAGAGAATTTGGTAAGAGGCATCCTTGAATGCTTCTCGGATGTCTCGGCCATTTAAGCCGGGATTCATTACCGGCCCAGTTTCGGTAAATTCATCGGGTCCGGATTCTGAGTCTTTGACCTTACCTGAGAACGCAACGAGGGTTCCAATCCCATACGCCTTGTTGGCGATGTATTTCTCGATAGCCAGCTTCCAGCGTACGGCTTCCTTTCGGCTGCTGACCACTACCATGGCCTTACCTTGACCCTTTAGGAGTGGAGCTATGTATTGACGATAATGCTCCACAATGATCTCAACCTTTTTGGAAATGTTGTAAGGATGGAGACGCACCCAACCCATGATCCCTTTTAAGGCCGCTGTTCTCTCTACAGTGCTTTCCAAGAGCTCCTGACCCTCTTCAGCGAGTTTGAAAGCTAGGTTGTAGCTGGTGTAGTTTTGGAGCACATCCAGAATGAATCCTTCCTCGATCGCTTGTCGCATTGAATAGACATGGAAAGGGTAGGGCACATTGTCTTCAGCGATCTTCCGAGTGGGATCCGGGCGAGTCCCAAAAATCTCCAGTGTTTTTGCCTTGGGCGTGGCTGTGAAAGCCACGAAAGTGATTCCTCGCTCATCTGCCCGAGCAGCCATTTGGGCAGCTAAAATATCTTCGGTGCTGACTTCACCGCCATCACCCATCTCTTCCAGCTCTTGAGCGCTGAGCACAGCTTTGAGTTTCGAAGCCGCTTCACCCGTTTGTGAGCTGTGGGCTTCATCTGCAATAACAGCAAATCGTTTGCCTTCTGCTGCTGCCAGCTCTCGCACTTCCTCCAATGCGAATGGAAAGGTCTGTATGGTGCAGACGACGATCTTCTTGTCACCTGACAAGGCTTCAGCGAGCTCTTCACTTTTGCTACCGTCAGTCCCCTTGATGGTAGCCACGACACCCGTCCTTCTCTGGAAACCGAATAAGGCGTCTTGTAGCTGGGCATCGATGACGTTTCGATCTGAGACGACGAGGACGGTATCGAAGACCTTTTGATTCTGTGCGTCGTGCAGCTCAGCGAAGAAGTGAGCAGTCCATGCGATTGAGTTGGTTTTTCCTGAACCGGCTGAATGCTGAATGAGGTATTTGGTCCCGGGACCATCTACACGAACTGCTTCTTGAAGTTTGCGGGTAACATCCAGCTGGTGATACCTAGGAAAGATGACTTTGCTGATCTGTTGCGCTGAGTTGCGTTCGGCGATCATGTAGCGACCGAGAATCTCTAGCCAACTTTCCCTCTCCCATACCTCTTCCCATAGGTAGGCAGTGGGATGACCACTGGTAGGGTTGGACGGATTGCCAGCAGCACCATCGTTGCCTTGATTGAAAGGGAGAAAGGTAGTGACTTTACCAGCCAATTTGGTGGTCATGTGAACCTCACTGTTGCTTACAGCAAAGTGAACAAGAGCACCGTTAGGGAATGAGAGCAGCGGCTCGGCAGTTTGGCCCTTGGGTTTGGGGTTCCGATCGAAACGATATTGATCAATCGCATCATTCACGCTTTGGGTGAAATCACTCTTCAATTCAACGGTTGCGATAGGGAGGCCGTTGAGAAAGAGGACTAAATCAATGCTGTTCTCGTTTCCAAGGGAGTATCGCACCTGACGAACGACGCGGAGACGGTTGGCCTCGTATCGTGCTTGGATATCCGGGTTCAGTCCAAAGGCCGGTTTGAACTGAGCTACAGAAAGCGGTTTGCGCAAACCGACTAGGTCAACCCCATGGCGTAGAACATCAAGAGTCCCTCTCTGGTCTAGCTGAACTCGGACGCGGTCTAGCAATACTTGATCGGCATTGGAGCCATGGCTGCTGCAGAGCTTTTCCCAAGCCTCTGGTTGAGCTGCTTTCACCCAGTCGAGCAAATCCGGAGGGTAGAGAGCCAGCTTGCGATCATAGTTCTCATGGTCGTCCTTGGCATACAGCCAGCCATGATCTGCCAAATGCCGACAGATCTCCTCAATCTCGTCTTGGTAAGGCGCCAAGGCCTCTTCCATGCCAGTAACATTGTCTGGATTTACGGAGTTCTTAGGAGCGATCTGAGGAACTTGAGCAGCTTTCTTC
>CAZZDT010000757.1:0-2877 GCA_964652435.1 uncultured Bdellovibrionales bacterium | reverse complement strand
TGGCTGCACGCACTCTTTAAATACTTGGGCTTGGAGTTCCGGTGTGATTTCAGGGTTAGGGCTGATTGCGCCCATTCCACCGGTGTTTGGACCTTCATCTCCGTCTAGGAGACGCTTATGATCCCGAGCATGTGGTAGCGCGACTGCGTCGAGGCCATTGCAGGCGTAAAACAAAGATGCTTCAACCCCAAAGAGGCGTTCCTCTAAGACAATCAGCGAGCCGGCTTCGCCCATCTCGCCCGCTAAGAGCTTTTCACCAGCTTCGATACAGCCTTCTTTTGTTTCCGGTAAAAACACGCCCTTGCCAGAAGCCAAGCCATCGGCCTTAACCACTGGCACGCCGTCCCAGCTTTCAATGGCAGCTCGCAGTTCCTCTGATGTAGTAACTTTTTCGAAGCGAGGGGCGGGGACGTCATACGGCAAAGTTATTTCCCGTGTAAACGCCTTCGAGCCTTCAAGCTGTGCTGGGCCTTTGCTGGGCCCGCAGCAAGGAATACCGGCGGCGTCTAAAGCATCACCGATGCCAAGAACAAGGGGAAGTTCCGGGCCAGGAATCACGAGGTCAATGCTCTTTTCTTTCGCAAATTGAACAATACCTTCAATGTCGTCCACTTTGATGGCGACGTTTTCGCCGCACTCGGCGGTCCCTGGGTTTCCAGGAGCAATAAAAAGCTCAGGCTTCGGCTCAGCTGTGTTCAATGCGCGACAGATTGCGTGTTCGCGTCCGCCGCTACCTACTACAAGTACTTTCATATTCTTGGTCCTTAGTGACGGAAGTGACGGCGTCCGGTAAACAGCATGATCATGCCGAGCTCATTGCAGGCATCGATGCTGTCTTGGTCTCGTTTTGAGCCACCTGGTTGAACGACCCCGACGACGCCGGCTGCGTGCGCCAGACGAACACAGTCGTCAAATGGGAAGAATGCATCAGAGCCCATGTAAGAGCCCTTGGACCCTTCACCGGCTTTCTTGATAGCTTGTTCGGCTGCATCTAGGCGACTCATTTGACCGGCGCCTGCACCGAGTAGGCTTTTGTTCTTTGTGAGCGTGATAGCATTTGATTTCAAGCTGCTCACCGCGCGCATCGCGAATGCAAGTTCTTCTAATTCGCCTTCTGCTGGCTTTCGTTCCGTGACGCATTCCCATGCGGTCGGGTCATTTAGGCCTTCATCGGTTTCCTGTACCAGCATGCCACCGCCGATGCGGTGCGTGTGGTGAGTAGGGTCAGGATTACCTGCGGGAACCTCAAACAGCCGAAGGTTCTTTTTCTTAGCCAGTAATTCTTGTGCCTCGGCCGTGAAGCCCGGAGCAGCGATGCATTCAACAAAAAGTTTCTTTTCGATGATTGCTCGAACCGTGTCGGCCTCCAGGGGATGGTTGAAACCCAGAATAGAACCAAATGCGCTGACAGGGTCCCCAGCAAGGGCAAGTAAGAATGCTTCTGCCTGCGTGGATGCCTCGGCTAATCCGCACGTGTTGGTATGCTTCACAACGGAGCATCCGAACTGTCCTAGCTTATAGGCCGCGCGATAGGCAGCATCCATGTCCAGGTAATTGTTGTATGAAAGAGCTTTGCCGGTAAGGACTTTTCCGCTCGAAACACCACCTTCTTCGATGTTGCTGATATAGAGAGCTGCTTTTTGGTGTGGGTTTTCACCGTAGCGAAGCGTAGCTTGCTGGGTGAATCCAGTGAGTTGCGCGGGCAGAGTACTTGGCTCTTCACCTTCAGGGGCAGTTGCGCCGCTGATCCAGTCTGCAATAGCAACATCGTAGCGGGCGACCGAGCGGAATACTTTCGCTGCATAGGTGCGACGGTCGGCAAGTGGGATGCAGCCATCTTTGGCCAGGCTTTCGCAAACCGCGGGATAGTCAGATGGATCAATCAGGGTTGTTACGCCGCCATCGGCGTTCTTGGCTGCCGCCCGAAGCATAGTGGGGCCGCCAATGTCGATATTTTCAACCATGACATGGTAAGGTGACCCTTTGGCCAAAGCTTCCTCAAACGGGTAGAGGCTACAAACAACAAGGTCGATTGGCCCATAGCCATGCTTGGTTAACTCTGCGAGATGGTCTTCGAGCCTGCGGTCGGCCAAAATGCCAGCATGAATCTTAGGGTGCAGGGTTTTGACTCGGCCGCCCAATACTTCGTCTGCGCCGGTGTAGGTGTCTACCGGGATGACATCAATACCTGCTTCTTGGAGCTTTTTGGCAGTTCCGCCTGAAGAAAGAATCTCAACACCAGCTGCACTGAGCGCTTGGCCGAGTTCGATAACGCCGGTCTTGTCAAAGACTGAAATCAGAGCACGGGTAACTTTTCCACTCGCTGGTGGCATGGTTGAAAGGTCTGGATGGACAGCAATCATCTCGGACTCTCCTAGGAGCTTGGTTGAGCCAAGCGGCGCGTGAGTAGCCACACCGCTTGAGGGTAAATTTTGTGTTCAACTTCGTTAAGTATGCGGTCTGCTAAGCCGTCAACGCCTTCGTCTCCGCGAACTTCTATGGAGCCTTGAAGGACGGTGGTGCCAGCATCCACGTCAGCAATAACCTCGTGTACAGTCGCGCCAGCAACTTTCACCTTGGCTTCCCACTGACGTTCAATGGCGTGCATGCCGCGAAAGTCTGGGAGCAGCGAAGGGTGGATATTCAGGATGTGCCCTTCAAAAGTCTCGATGAATTGGGCACCAAGGATTCTCATGTATCCGGCCAGCAAGAGGTGCTCGGCTCCATGATCCTTCAGGCCCTGCAGCATAGCGGCATCGTGTTCCGCTCTAGGTATTCCTTTGTGGGGAATGCAGAGTGTGGGGATGCCGCGCTCTTTGGCGCGTTCCAAAACGGGCGCGCCTTCCTGGTTGGAGGCAACCAAGCAAACGGAACCCG
>CAZZDT010000756.1:0-2878 GCA_964652435.1 uncultured Bdellovibrionales bacterium | reverse complement strand
AGAAGACTTAAGTGCGGTACTGGGAGTGTTCGAGGCGGCGCGCCAGCAACCGAATCTTACAATTCAAGCATTTGAATACCTGGATAACGATTGTCTAGATGTTGTTCTTAGGCATCGGGGTGGTGCACGACCGGTTGAGTCGGATTGCCCCAGCTATGTGCTTGTGGAAGTTGAAGCTGAAACTGAAGACAAGGCCCAAGAGGACCTTGCGGCGTGGCTTGAGGCTTGCTTCGAACAAGAGCTCATCTTGGATGGCGTAGTTGCACAAAGTTCCAAGGATGCTGTAGCGCTGTGGCATCTTCGCGAAGGCATCAGTGAAAGCCTAACCCGTGAAGCCTTTTTGTATAAGTACGATGTTGCGGTACCGGTCGTTAAGATGGCTGAATTCGAAAAAGGGCTTGGTGAACTGGCCCGTGATAAATGCAAGGGTTATCCGATTTACTTGTTTGGTCATGTCGGTGACGGCAACCTGCATTTAAATGTGCTCAAACCGGAAGAGGTTTCGAAGGATGAGTTTTTAGAAACCTGCCGCGAAGCTGAACCAGCTATTTTTGAATTGATCCGCTCTTATCAGGGCAGTGTTTCCGCGGAACATGGCATTGGGCTCCTGAAGAAGAAGGCTTTGCCGTACAGTCGCAGCGCGACTGAACTTGAGTTGTTTCGTGGCATGAAAAAGATATTCGATCCTAGAGGCTTAATGAATCCAGGTAAAATCCTCGATTGATATAGGAGATACAATGACCAGCAAGACGTCATTCCCAAAAGAGAAAATTCGCATTTTGCTTCTCGAGGGCATTCATACCAATGCGGTGGATGTGTTTCAGAAGGCGGGTTATACCAATGTGGAGCGTTTGACGGGGGCGTTGCCCGCTGACGAATTGGCCGAGAAGATTAAAGATGTACACATGGTTGGCGTTCGGTCCCGTAGTCAGATCAAAGGTGCGGTGTTGGACGCGGCTGAGAAGCTCATGTCCATTGGTTGTTTTTGCATTGGTACCAACCAGGTAGACTTAGATGTGGCGCGGACGCGTGGAATCCCGGTGTTCAATGCTCCGCACTCGAATACCAGAAGTGTAGCAGAATTGGTCATAGCTGAGACTGTGATGCTCTATCGAGGTATTGGCGACAAGAGCAGTGAAGCTCATAATGGCGTCTGGACGAAGAGCGCTGTCGGCAGCCATGAAGTTCGGGGCAAGACCATAGGGATCGTTGGCTACGGTCACATTGGGTCACAGGTTTCGATTCTTGCAGAGGCATTTGGGATGCGGGTGCTTTACCATGATGTGGAGCCGAAGCTTCCCATGGGCAATGCGCAACAGGTAGGGAGCCTCGAGGAATTACTCGGAGCCGTTGATGTGCTTACGCTGCATGTGCCTCAGACGCCTGAGACCGCGAATTTAATGACGAACGAACGTATTCGCATGATGAAGAAGGGTAGCCTTCTTTTGAACTTAAGTCGTGGAAATGTCGTTGACATTGAAGCGTTGCGGTCTGCGCTCGACGATGAGCATTTATTGGGCTGCGCGGTGGATGTTTTTCCGACTGAGCCGAAATCCAATAATGATCCGTTTGTGAGTCCGCTCTGCGGGGCTCGTAATACGGTGCTTACGCCTCATATCGGTGGCAGCACTGGGGAAGCTCAGTTCAATATCGGAACCGAGGTCGCGACCAAGTTGGTGAACTACAGCGACCTGGGTGGGACCATTGGTGCCGTGAATTTCCCACAGATTTCTTTGAGTGGACATGATGGGGCCCAACGGCTTTTGCATGTCCATGCCAACAAGCCCGGCGTCCTTCAGAGTATCAACCAGGTTTTTGCCGAGAGTGATGTGAACATCATTGGGCAACACCTTCAAACCCTTCCGGATATCGGTTATGTGGTCACGGAAGTTGGCCCAAATTACTCAAGCGATTTGGTTCCGAAGTTAAGCAGCGTTGAAGGTACCATTCGTTGCCGAGTGCTTTATTAAGCCGCTTTTATTGCGCATCCTCGACGGATTCAAAATTTAGACGCATTGCGCCATATTGTGGCGCATTTGGGTCAAAAACCGCCGGATTTTCCGGTATTTAGCCCAAATAACTGGCCCCATTCTTGCTATACCTCATAGGGGCAGTGTGCCCAACCTTGCTTGTACGAAGAGGTGAATAGAATGAGCGCGTTAAATAATTTCGAAGTTAAAACTCTTTTAGCCCATCTTTGGAAGGACTACACGGCGATGACGCCGCAAGCGGAGCATATTCGTGAGCTCTTGGCCGAGCGCGGCGAGGTTCTGGAAAACGATCACATAGCACTGCGGACTTTTAACTTAGAGCCGGTGGGCTTGAAGGTTCTTGAGCGTGTTTTTCTTGATCTGGGATATGTCTACACCGGTGAGTACAGTTTCGAGAAGAAGAAGCTTTACGCCAGAAGCTACAGCCATCCGAGCGGCGAATTCCCTCGTATCTTTATTTCGGAACTCCTTACGGAACAATTGTCATCAGGTGCTCAGAAAATCATTCGAAAAATTGTAAGCCAAGTCCGCGAAGGCGTGACGGGGAAGCATCTGCTTTACATGCAGTCTCTGTGGCCGAAGGTTTCCCTCGAAGATTACGACGCACTTTTGATGGAGTCTGAGTATGCTGGTTGGCTGGCCGCTTTTGGTATCAGAGCGAATCATTTCACTGTATCGGTGAACAATCTGCGAACCTTCGGTAATCTCGAGTCATTGAATGGGTTCCTTGAAGCACGCCGTTATAAGCTCAATGGCGGCAAGAACCCAATCCAGGGTCACCCCAGTCAATATCTAGAACAAAGCAGTACCATTGCCAGTCGAATTGCTTGGGAGTTTAAGGGCGGAGTGATTCGTGAAATCCCAAGTTGCTACTATGAATTTGCTAT
>CAZZDT010000755.1:0-2879 GCA_964652435.1 uncultured Bdellovibrionales bacterium | reverse complement strand
TAAAATCATTCGGTAGCCATAACCGTCAGAATAAAATAAATAGGGAGTCGTCTTCACACTTAAGAGATGAGGTTTTACGCGTGTGGAAATTATCGCTGCTACTGATTACGGGCACCCTCTTTATGAGCCCTACCCTAATGGCATCAGACCAGCCACCAGGCGTCCCACCCTTGCAAACCAATCCCATTCAACACGTGGTTCTACTGGCACTTGACGGCATCTCCAATACCGGGCTTCAAGAGGCTCATACCCCCAATCTTGATAAACTAAGCGCCAACGGTGTGCTTCTTTCGCGCAGCCGAGGTGTGATGCCAACCAAAAGTGCACCCAATTGGGCATCTATCCTTACAGGCGTTTACCCCAACAACCATGGCATTCATTCCAATCAGTGGTGGTGGTTTCGCTTTAAGCGTCGACTTGGCTACCCCACAATCTTCACCGCCATTAAAGCAGCCGACCCCGAAGCCGAAACAGCCGCGCTCTACGAATGGGACCATTTTGGAAAACTCTTCCATCCCCAAGACCTTGACCACAGACGCTGGGTACCCAAGTACGCCGCCACAACCACTGAAGCAGCCAACCTGTTTGGAGGTGGTACTCCGAAGTTTACGGTGATTCACTTGGTAAGCGCTGACATGGCAGGCCACGAACACAATTGGGGTTCACCGGCCTACATCCAAGGAATCGAGTTTGTTGATTCTCAAGTTGGGACCATCGTGAAACAGCTTAAAGCCAATGGTACGCTCAATAAAACACTTTTGGTCCTAGCGTCCGACCATGGTGGTGTGGGCGATGGACACGGTGGCTCCAGCGACACCGAGCTCTATACATCAGTTATCTTCCATGGGCCGGGAATCAAAAAAGGTCTTCGTCTCAAAGGAATGACCCAAAACGTAGACATCACAGCAACCATTCATCACGCGTTGAAACTGCCGCCAAAGGTGCCCCTCAAAGGCATTCCTCTTAAAATCATCTGGGAATAACTGAAGCCGCTGACTTAAAAATCGTCGCGGTATTTTTCGGCCAACGGTGGTGAGAGCGATATTCCCACTGGCATCAAATTATGGCCAACTCCAACAAAGACAGTTCCCTGCATCCACGAAACATGCACGGCCAATTTCTCACCCCAGAGTTCGAACCATTTAGGATAAATATTCACCTGAAGGCTAGCAGCGAGAACGAAGTTGTTGGCAGTTCGAGTCATCGGGTCATCAGCCGTTGCATCGTAGAGTGTATTCACATCATCAAAGCCTTGCTTGGCTACAGCTACAACCAGCGGATTATCATTCTCGGAATATGCAGCGTAAATACACCACCGCATTTTACCCGGGGCCAAATCCCCATTTGGGAGAAGCTTAAAGCGTCTTGCTTGTAATCCCCAACCAGATGACCACTGCGTGGCATTATCATCTGGAGAATAGGTTAAACCCAAAGCATTGATCAAATGGCCCGACATACCTGAGACACTCACACCACCCCAAACATCAACACGCGCCCACATAAGCTGTCCAGTATTGTAGAGACTATTGGTCATTGGGTTATAGGATGTTTGAAATGTCCAATCTCGAAAGTGCAAAGTATCGGCAAAGAAGCGCGATACATCGTCACTTAGAAACATCACCTTCCCTATCCAATCAAAAAACAAAAGGTCGGCAACACCATCAGCGGAACCCGTGGTAAACTTTTGACCTTGAACCGCTTCATTCAACCAGTGCCCTGCATAAAGTGTGAGCCAGGAGTAAAGTTGGGGATACTCTGCACCCCGATGGGTGAAATACTCCGTCATCATTCGATGACGAAAACCACCACCAATAAAATGCCATAAATAATTCGGTATCCAGGCCGGCGGGCCATCGGTGAGCATATTCAGGGGCAACATTTGTTGGTAGAGAAAATTCTTGGCCCCATAAGACTTGATGGTTCCCACAGGGTCCCCCAAACCTTGAAGCACTCGCTTTTGCCCATTGAGTAAATTCAATTTGCTCAGAGGCCGAGCATCGTATTCCTCGAGGCCTGATTCAATAATAATGGCCCAAGGCGTGTGAAAAGCATGGGCCCCAATACCATCAGGATTGTAGAAGAAATACTTTCGGTCGGTCCCGTCTTTTGACTCCAATTCAGGATCGGCCAGGTCAACTTGCTTGGATTTCTTCTTCGGCGACGCCTCATCTGCTGACACAGCTGTATCTTGCGGTGGCTCAAACACCGATCCGGTCGTAGGCGTAGCGAGGTACGCTATGAAAATTAGGGCCTTAATCATCATATCTGTTGTGCGGTTGACGCTGCTCTAACGCATTTTATTTTTCAAGACGAGCCTAGATTTCGAGATAAACACATAAAATCTCTCGTAATTGGCCTAATATCCTTCAGAAAGAACGTTCAAGCAGACCAATTCACCGACATTCGTCCCAAAATGGCTACTTATCTACAAATTTTCCCCGTCTCTGAATTCATCTCCTCCAAATAGGACTAAAAATTAAAGACCAATTAAAGTCGATACTTACAACCACAAAGATGTGGACATTTGTACACAAACACTCGACAAACGCTTACATCAATCTGTATGCTCAAACCTCGGCGGTGGGATGCCGAATCACTTGGGGGATTGCAGCATGATCAGAATTGGGAAGTATTGGCTTTATCTGGGACTCATACTCATGGTGAGCGCAGGTTGTGGTGACACGCGCAACGCCAACTCGCTCTCTCCAGCCGAACCCACAGTGGATACCACCGAGCCTCAACCAGAGCCCGAAGAGACTCCAGAGGAAGAATCCACTCCGACACCGGAACCAGAAATCGAACCAGAACCGGAACCAGAGCCCACCCTGGTATGGACCGCACCTGCCGGTGAAACACTCGAGTGCGAAAACATCCAGATT
>CAZZDT010000754.1:0-2886 GCA_964652435.1 uncultured Bdellovibrionales bacterium | reverse complement strand
TTTGGAGATCCTTGGAATTACTTTACGATAGATTTTCATAACCCTATCCTCTTTTAATCTGCTTCAGACTACCCCCGAAGACAGTCTACAATCCAGCACCTTGTGAGTCGCGACGACTCAGCCGTTCGGTCCAAAACTGAAGGCTGTTGCAACTCAAGGTTGTATGCGACTGGGCGTATCATTGAAGCACGCCACGGGGAAGTTTTCTTCCTCGGCCGGTATATTTGGCGGTGGCCGGGCCTGTCAAGCTATGTATCCAGATTCCTATCCGATCTGCTCAATTGAATTTTCTTCGGTGCCTCGTCCCGATCGGGTTTAAAAATATGCAGAATTTTTGACAGTCGGACCGAGCTTAAACCCTTAAATAACGGGGTTGGGAATAAATTTTGGTCCCGCGGGATTTTTGACGATGGGGCCTCTCGGGCCTACCATTTCAGCTACTAACGAATAACTTGTCGGTAGCCGGTTGCGATTGGCCGATTTTCCGACACCGAGAGTTCCCTGCGGAGGGTGAAGTAAATGGCGACCACAGCAGCGCGCGGCCGAGCGGCAAAGAAGAAAAGAGCTCCAAAGAAAAAGCAGGAGCAAGACTCACCCAAGTTATTGGGCACCGGGCAAATGCAAAACGAGGCCGGAGCCGTCGTTTTGGGCTGTATTGGTTTACTCACGCTCTTGGCCTTGGCCAGTTATCACCCGGGAGATGCTTCACTGAATGCTGGCGGTGGTGAGGTGGTTCGAAATTGGATCGGGACCGCGGGTGGTTATTGGGCCGATATTTTACTGCAGATCATGGGCATGGGTGCTTTTCCATTCGGGGCAGGTTTATTGATCGCTGGTTGGAGAGCGCTCTTCGGCAAACGTTTAATTCCTGGGTTTCGTGAAGCCATCGGCAGCTTACTCTTGATGGTATCCGTTGGAACTTTTGCTCATTTGGTCATGACTGGCCAAGCGAGACCGTATCCACCCGGTGGTGTGGTCGGTGCTGTTTTGGGTCAGATGCTCTATCAGCATTTAGCACTTGTGGGCTCGGTGATTGTTGCCGGTGCGATGGTTTTGATTTCGATGGCGCTTACTTTTGATGGAATCGTGGGGAATTTAGGCCTTCAGGGAGCGGGCTTGATTAGAAAAGGCGCCCTCAAGGCGCAAGGTTCCATGGTCATGCTTCGTGAGCGCAGTGCGGCCCTAAAAGAACGCCGAGCTGAACTCAAAGAGGCTAAAGCAAAAGAACGCGCCGAAAAAGAAGAATGGACACTTGGGGAACAGGTGGCCCGCGAGGAGCGCGAGGCTGAAGAAGAACTCAAGCGCGAAGAGCGGGAAAAAGAGCGTGAAGCAGTTCTTGAACAAGCACGCTCGAAGGGCCGCAAAATGGCCGAAAAGCAGGTCGAGAAAGAATCTGCGAAGCGGGCAAGAAAAGAGCGAGAAGAAGTTTCCGCTGGAAGCGGTGCTGGTTTCTCTGTGGACCTTCAGGATGAAGAAGGTTTCGAACTGGGTTGCATTCCAGGTGTGACCGAGGCTCGTGTGGTGCCCCGTGAGGAGTCGACCGCGTTGGTACCGATGAGTTTTCGCGAAGAAGATCTTATCGAGCTTGAACCGGATGATGTGGAAGAGGATATTCCGATCGTTTCAGCGGCTGGGCCGGTTGAAAAGATTGAGGCCATTGAGGAAGAACCGCCGGCGGCTGTCACAGGTGCGCCCATTGAAAAGCTAACTCAGGAAGTATTTGAAGCAGTGTCGCAGCTCGACACCGTTGAAGATCTTGCTCCGCAGATTGTGGATGTGCGTACGGATGCAGATGAAGACGCGCTTGAGGAAGCAATCTATTTGGCGGAAACCGAAGGTACGCGCGAAGAACCTGCTCCATCGGTGGCGTATGAGCTTCCAAGTATCAACCTTTTGGATTTGGGTGATGTTGAGAGAGCTGAGATTGATACGGCCAAGCTTCAAGAGAATGCGACCCGGTTAACGAGAACCCTTAAAGATTACAAAATTGAAGGTACGGTTCGAGAAATTCGGCCCGGCCCGGTTGTTACCATGTACGAATACGTTCCAACTGCAGGAACGAAGGTCTCCAAAATTTCGAATCTTGCGGATGATCTCGCTATGTCGATGGAGGCATTGCGTGTGCGAATTGTGGCGCCGATTCCTGGTAAGGGAGCCGTTGGTATCGAGATTCCAAATGAAACCCGTGAGACGGTTTACTTTAAGGAATTGGTGGCCCACGAGAATTTCCGAAAATCGAAATCAAAGCTTCCGATTGCTCTCGGTAAAGATATCGAAGGCAATGCAAAGGTTGTTGATTTGGCGCGAATGCCTCACCTCCTGGTT
This sequence comes from uncultured Bdellovibrionales bacterium, assembly GCA_964652435.1. GTDB lineage: Bacteria > Myxococcota > XYA12-FULL-58-9 > XYA12-FULL-58-9 > JABJBS01 > JABJBS01. Next base: position 561 of record CAZZDT010000754.1, on the reverse strand, counting down.
GCGGGTGCAACCGGCAGTGGTAAGAGTGTTTTTGTCAACTCTTTGATTATGAGCATCCTTTACAAGTCGACCCCAGAAGAAGTTCGATTCATCATGGTCGATCCGAAGATGTTGGAACTTTCGGTTTACAATGCGGTTTCGCACTTGCTCCTTCCAGTTGTTGTCGATCCCAAGAAAGCGGCGATGGCGCTTCGCTGGGGTGTGGAAGAAATGGAGCGGCGTTATCAGTTGATGTCAGCCCTTAATGTTCGAAACATCGATGGCTACAACAAGCGCGTGAAAGAAGCTGAAGAAAAAGGCGTGCGTCTAAGAACTCCAACAGATGATGGAACGCTGGGCGAGCCTTGTGACCCCATGCCGTATCTGGTGATCATCGTGGATGAGCTTGCAGATTTAATGATGACCGCTGGCCGTGAGGTTGAAAGTTACATTATGCGTTTGGCTCAAAAAGCACGAGCGGCTGGTATTCACCTTGTTCTGGCAACCCAGCGGCCTTCAGTTGACGTTATCACCGGTCCGATTAAGGCAAACCTGCCCACACGTATCGCTTTTGCGGTTAGC
>CAZZDT010000753.1:0-2892 GCA_964652435.1 uncultured Bdellovibrionales bacterium | reverse complement strand
TGAGTTTGGTAGTTTGTTTGGGTGGTAATCCAGGGAGGTGGAGATTCATGGAACCACCACTGCCTTTCCAAGCGGCCAGGGTCATCGCTACGGATTCATCAATGGATTTGAGACCGGCGAGGTAGAGATTGTTGTCTAAACCGCTGCCCCGCCACGCGGCCAAGGGAGAAGCTTGTTCGTTGAGAAGGTTGGTGATGCCACCGAGTTCAAGGGTTTTTCCTTTCCACTTAGAAAGGATATCGAGGTTTTCAGAACTCCAGTCACGCACTTGATTCAAGGCCAGGTGTTTGCCTTTCCAGCGGGCAAGTGCTCTCACAACGCCTGTGGGCAGTGAACGAAGTCCGTTCAGTGAAAGCTTACGGCCTTTCCATTTGATGAGGGCTCGAGCAGAGCTGGCATCCAGTTCGACCAGACCGTCGAGCAAAAGCTTTTTAGCTTTCCACTTACTGATGCATCGGGCCATCTTTGAATCGATGGAGCGAAGCTTCGGTAAGGAGACACTGCCTCGGTCCCAAACGCTGATAGCAAAGCAGAGCTCGTCGTTGAGTTCACGCACAGCACTTAGGCGAAGAGTGGACGAGTTGTGCGTGCTGGCGATCAGTTGGATGGTATGAGCATCGTATTTTTCGATTCCTTTGAGAGTAAGGGTCTTGCCCTCCCAGGTGCTCAATGCTCCCGCTGCTTCAGCCCCAATCTTGGTTAAGCCGTTGAAGTTCAGTTGCTTGCCTCCCCAGTCGGAAAGGTAGCGCGCTGGGCGAGCACCGAGTTTTTCAACACCATTGAAGGAGAGGCGTTTGCCTTTCCACTTGGCCATGGATTTCGCCAAGGAGTTGGGGATTTGTTCCACGCCGTCAAAAGATAAATGGTCCACCTTGAATTTGACCAATTCGGCGAGGGTTTTGGCTCCAAAGGTCGAGAGGCCGTGCATGTAGAGCGATTTGCCTCGCCAGGCTTTCAGTGCTTCGGCGGTGGTGACATCCATTTCCACGACGCCATTGAGCGACAGTACCCAGCCAGGCCATTTAGCCAGTGGGGCAGCAACTTCTGGGCCGAGTTCGGTGAGCCCGTTCAGTGAGATGTATTTGCCTTGAAAAGTACTGAGCGCTTCGGCTTGAACGGGCGATAAGCTTTCGAGCTCGTCCAGTACCAAACACTGACGCCGGTCACGTTGACAGATTTCGGGTCGGTCGGGGCCATGTATGGCGATGATACCTTCATCGCCAAGGGCAAGGAGTTCCTCGAGTGGGTCACTGCAGCCAGTGAGTACGAGCAGGCTAACGGTGAGTATAAGGGCTGTTTTTCCCAAAACCTTCGTCATACCAGGATCTTAACGGATTTTAGTCGGTTTCGCCACTTGATGGCGTGAATCAGCTGAGGCCCGTGACCTCGCTGTATCGGGTTTTAAGTCCGGTGTAGAGATCGTCTTTGAAGCTTGGGCTTTCTGAGTCCAAGGTGGTCAAAATATCAACGAGGTGCTCGTTGTCTTCCCGGCCATCCCATTGTTTGACGTAGCTACCATCTTTGTAGCCGTGGTCTTGTCGGAAAAAGTTCAGCACATTTTTGCCGATATAACCGCGGTAGAGGCTGTCGGTGCTCATATTGGCAGCCTTTAAGCAGCCGGCAAAAAGACGTGTTGGAAATGTTTTTGTGGTGAGGGTGGCGCCGGCCAGTGCTTCCACGGCTTCGAGAAATGTTCCGGAAAGCTCAGGGTTTTCTAAATCATTTCCGATGGTTACGGCGAGCTCTTCAGACATGCCGTGTTCAGTCAGGAGCATGCTCATACCGAAGTGCCAAATATCAATGAGCTCCAATTTGATTTGCTCGATATCTGGATTTTGCTTTTTCCACCATTTCCAACCGTGATGGTCGAGAAGTTCAGCACATTCTACCCAAACTGCTCGATAGTACTCGAAGCCTTGTTGCGTCCACTCTGGATGAACTTTGGTGTTCATTGCATCTTGAAGTCGAAGCATCGTAATCAGTTTGTCTTGCATGGGCATTTCCCCTTTTGGTGCCGATTATAGGCTGGATCTATCCCAGCCCTCTGACAGATGAAAGCCAGCTTGGGCTTATCTGCCGGGGCTATCGTGTCTTTCTGGATCGCCTACCGGACTTTTTCAGGTGTTTTCCTGCGCAGTCCTGTATAGGGCCCCTATGGCAGTCATTTGGAAGGGGCACTCCGATGGGGGAGAGCTCGAAGTGAGAAGCGCAGGTGCAACCCGTAGGCTTTATTGTGACGGTGTTTTGCATACTCAATACAACCCGAAGCACATCCTGACGGGAGATGTTTGGGATCCGATGGGACTTGCCCCAGCGGTTGCTGAGCCGGGAAGCATCAAACGGGCATTGATCCTAGGTTTGGGCGGCGGGGCGGTTGTCCATCAATTGCGGCAATTCTTTGATGTTCCTCATATTCAAGCGGTAGAGCTTGATGCCAAGAGAATCGAGCTGGGTCGAAAGTTCTTTGGGTTGAAAATGAAAGGCGTCAAACTGACTTGTGGTGATGCCATCAAGTGGGTCGAGCAATATGACGGGCCTGCTTTTGATTTGGTCATTGATGACCTTTTTGGTCAGACCGATGGCGAGCCGGTTCGGGCTGCACCTCTTACGGCTCGCTGGCTTAAAAAGTTAAATGCGATGACGTCGGCGGATGGCGCGTTGGTAACCAATTGCGTGGATTGGGCAGAATTGCTCAATTCTCCGTTCGTACAATCCCAGGTTTATCGAAAGCGCTTTGCGGGCGCGCTGCATTGCATGCACGAAACCTCTTGGAATCACATCGCAATTTTTTCACGCCAGTCGGTGGACGTGAAGTCGTTTGAGGAGCGTATTGATGCCTTGCCGCAGCTTCGCACAGCGACCATGCGCCAGCGTTTAAGATTCACCACCCGT
>CAZZDT010000752.1:0-2900 GCA_964652435.1 uncultured Bdellovibrionales bacterium | reverse complement strand
TGGCAGAGTACGGCAACGAATACTTTGACCTAGACTTTGATGCCCCATTTATGATCATCGCAGCGCAAGTCCGAGACGAATGGCAAGACAAGCTTCCAGCCATCACTCACGTCGACGGCAGCTCACGGCCTCAAACAGTACACCAGGAGCAAAACCCAGACTACTATGATTTCATCAAAGCGTTTGGGGACCTCACCGGCGTGTACTGTGTGCTAAATACCTCATTCAATGACAATGGTGAGCCAATCGTCGAGTCATACGAAGATGCTATTCGCGGTATGTTTCGGACGGGCGTAGATTATCTACACATTGACGGCTACTTGGTTGTAAGACCAGAAGAAACAGAATCAGTGAATACCACTGCATTCGAAATTGGCGAAACAGTTCGCAACAAGTACACCGAAGTTGCCGCAAAATTGGTTGACCCAAACAAATACGAGCGCTTGGCCCAGCGCCTGGGTGCTCCAATGAACTGTTTTGATGAGTACGTCCAACCTTCATCAAAGGATGATTCGTGCGATTCCTTCGAATTCGACGGCATCAACCGTGCTGCAGGTTAACACTCAGTTCAACCATTGAGACACAATGCAAGAATTCATCAGGTATGCTCAGAAACTCGTCCTGGAAGACCCTCAACTCAAAGACCTTCCGTTGGACACTCCCAAGACGCTTTCGCGTTTGTTGGAAACCCATAATCTTCCGGGAACCTTGATCTTCGTAGAATCCGTTTTACCACTCTGCCCCGAAAACCAGGTACTGCTTTATTTGCAGGCACTTTGCTTCATGGATTCAAAAGAGTTCGCTCAAAGTGACCAACTCATCCGAAAGGCTCTGCAGCTTGAGCTCACACATAATGCCGGTCAACGTAAAGACGACTTTATGGCACTCTTTCGCAAAGTTCACGAGCAGCGGGTTATCACATAGAAATTGGCGCAACGGTCACAAAATATGACTCGCGGTCAGTCAGGTCAGTTTGTTCCTTCCGACTTGACGCTGAATGAAAGCGACTTTGAGAAACGGCAACTCGCTATCGAGCAGGGAATACCTTCGATACTGTCCATTTCCACAGCGCGAGCGGCATCATCGAATATTGGAAAATTACTATCGAAATTATCGGGAAGCCCCAACGTTTATGTTGATGCACAACCAACACCCATCGAGCATGATATGTCCGCAGGGATGTTAAGAGACTTCGCCCGAGGTGGTGCGGTATCCTATGTACACTCCCGTGCCAACCAACGAAATTTAAGTGCTTTACGTAAAGCTGGTATCGAGAAATTCCTGGTTCACGTCAGAGACCCCCGACAGTCGATGATATCCAATTATTTTCGGAGTCACGTCGAGCAAGGCAATGACCCTTATCAAAAACAAGGCAATTGGAGATACCGTCGATACTATTACGATGACTTACCGCTCGAATACGAAGATATGTCCTTTGAGGAACACATGGATTGGCACATTGAGAATGTCTATCAGTACTACTGGGCGGACTGGATTCAAGAATGGCTAGATGTATCGAATACCTCAGAGTTTGATATTAAGTTTGTTACCTTTGATCAATTTAAGCGCGAACCGTTAAATTACTTTCATGAAATCGGAGCATTTTACGGCCTCGACTGGTCGTCGTATACAGAAGACGACCTCTTTTTTGTCAAACCAGATCCTCCAACCCCCGTTAACAACTGGAGTTCAAAGGCGCCTTTGGATACTTGGCGGGAAAAATTGACCGAGGCACAACTTGAAAAGCTTCAGGATCTTACACCTCAAGCGCTCTTAGATAGATTCGGCTGGAAACGCTAGAGGATTTCCACACAACAAGTTCTAGTGCAGGATTAGAAACAGCCACCTAAATCAGTCACCGTCAAATAATAAGACCAAACAAGAGTTCTGGTTGTATAATCCAATGAGCCCTGAATATTATTCATGGTATTTTGACAAGCCCCATCATCAAACTCTTTAACCTCAGTGCTCAAATCATTTCCGGAAAGGTTAAGAACCAGTTCTTGAAAACCTAAACTGATCGTCAACACATCGCCTTCGCGTTCAACTGTCGCACTGTCTGAGTCTTGGCCATCTGGCATCAAATCACAGGTACTATCGGAAACTGTTTGACTGATTGGTGCCATAGCGATTCTAAAATCAGAACCATCCTCGCCCATACATGAATCGAAGTTACAGTCATCATCAAACATACTCGATAAATCATGCTCTAAACTGAGCTTAGCTCCACACTCTCCCGAACCTCCCCCGCATCCCGAAAGACCAAGGGCAATTGCCGCAAGTAATCCCATCAACGGTTTATTTTGCATCATGACCTCCTTGAACCATGAGAAAGAATTGTTTGAAGCTTATTCAAAAATCCCTTTAAAACATAAGATTATTTTGGTTCCAGCATAATAAATCCAAACAAACGGCCTCAAAGGTTCATGTTCTCGCGTGGACGGTCTGGGTGCAATGTGCTAATGATCTGCCTACCTGTCACTGCCCTTTATCTTTTGGACACACCGTGCATCTAAACTGCAACAGTCCCGGAGGCACCTGCTCCCCGTATCCAAACGACCTACGACGGGGCAGCTTGGAAGACCCTCCCTTTGCCTCTCAAGTTCCTGAACAAGTACAAGCCGCGATTGCCATCCACCCCAAGGAAAACCAATGAAATACCTGATACGCTGGACCCACATTTTTTGGCTGCTTTTAATGATCGGTTGCTCGTCAGCAACCGAAACCAACAATTCCGAACAACCATCAAGCACGGAAGAAACCACTTCCGTAGACGACGATTCTACACCGGAGGTGGAAGACGATGAAGATGAAACGCCGACAACCACCGACGATGAGACCAATGAAGATTCGTGGGAGGCCGTAGCCACATTCATCGAAGAGCAAAGAGCGAATGCGAA
>CAZZDT010000751.1:0-2903 GCA_964652435.1 uncultured Bdellovibrionales bacterium | reverse complement strand
TTGGACTATGTTGAAAAATCTGTGCCCGAAGTTATCGTTCAAGAAGAGCTTTCCAAGAACCGATTGACCGTTCAAGTTGGCAAACAGTCACGGGTGTTTGAGCTCGGAGAGATGAACCAGATTTGGGAAGTCACTATGGCTTTGCGCGACATCTTTCGCTTTATGCAAAACACCGTTTCTGAAACCGATGAGCGCCAAAACATTGAATACGCTGCCATCAATGGAATGCTCTCTACCTTGGACCCACACTCGATCTTACTCAAGCCAGAAAGCTTTGATGAGGTAAAACTCTCTACCAAGGGTGAGTTCGGTGGCTTGGGAATTGTGATTTCAATCCGCGATGGGTCTCTAACCATCATGTCTCCAATCAGCGGAACGCCGGCATCCAGAGCTGGTCTCAAGGCTCGCGATAAAATTGTGAAGATTGGTGCAGAGTCCACGGTAAACATGGGGCTTGAGGAAGCCGTCTCTCGATTACGCGGCAAACCAGGAACTCCCGTCGATATTTGGATTCAGAGAAAGAACTGGAGTGAGCCTCGCAAGTTTCAACTGCGCCGGGCCATCATTAAGATCGAAAGTGTAACCAGCAAGCTTCTCGCGGGTGGTGTGGGCTACGTCAAAATTAAAAACTTTCAAGGCAATACTTACGACGACCTGAACATGCACCTGGAGAAACTCAAAGTTGAGCACAGCGATGAACTCAAAGGTTTGGTTCTTGATTTAAGAAACAACCCAGGCGGCCTACTCGACCAAGCTAAGCTGATTTCAGACCGCTTCATCGACCACGGTGCCTTGGTGATTACGGTAGGCGAGGGTAACCGTAAGCGTGAAGTTATTCCGGCTCACTTTGCGGGAACCGAGATGGATTACCCCATTGTTGTTTTGGTTAACGGTGGCAGCGCTTCTGCCTCTGAGATTGTGGCTGGCGCGATTAAGAACCAAAACCGAGGGATTGTTCTTGGTCAGCAAACCTTCGGTAAAGGCTCTGTACAAGTACTCTATGATTTCCAAGACCGCTCTGCTCTTAAGCTGACCATTGCTCAGTATCTCACCCCAGGAGATATTTCGATTCAGTCTGTTGGTATCGAGCCTGATGTAGAGCTGATTCCCGCCACCATCAATGAAGAGCGGATTCACCTTTTTGTGAGCGATGAACATCCACGAGAGAAAGATTTGGATAAGCATCTCGACCACAGTGAAGGCCTAGAGGAAGAGGAAGGCAAAATTGTGCGAATGGTGCATCTCGTTGAAGATGAAGAACCAGATCCTGAAGCTGAGTACAACGATGACGCCTTTACTGTTGATTTTGAGATTGGTTTAGCTCGAGACATCTTGTTGGGAACCAACTCAATCAAGCGTGAAGATTTGCTGAAAGATTCGGCTGAACTTTTTGCAAAGCGCAGTGCTGTTGAGGCGAAGCGTATTGCTGAGCAGTTTAAGAAAATGGGTGTACCATGGACAAACTCTAAAGCCGTTCAATCACCGGCCGAAAGCGGCGTTGAATGTTCATTGGAGTTAGTAGGCGTGGATGCAAAGGGTATTCGAGCCGGTGATGACGTGGTGCTTAAGGCACAGGCGAAAAATATCACTTCAACCGTGTTAGAACAGGTTCATGGTGTCACTGAGTCTGAAAATCCATTTTTCGATAAGCTTGAATTCGTATTCGGTACATTGCAGCCAGGTGAAACCCGTAGCTGGGAAACCAAAGTGAAACTTCCTGCTGGGCTTGGAAGCCGGGGTGACTTGGTGAAATTTAAGGTGGGTGACCAAGGTGGCCTAGGCAGTAATATTCTCGCTTCTGTTTTTGCGAAAGTTGTTTCGCAGGACAAGCCTCATTTTGCTTACAGCTACCAACTTGACGACCGTAAGGGCGGAAATGGTGATGGTCTCTTGCAGGTTGGTGAGAAGGTTAAAATGAAGATTCGCGTGAGCAACGTTGGTAAAGGCTCTGGCGGTGAAGTGATGGTAACCGCCAAAAATATGAGTGGAAGTTCGATGTTTTTGAAAGTCGGTCGCGCCAGCCTCGGTAAGTTAAAAGCCGGTCAATCCAGTTCAGGCCAACTTGATTTTCGCGTGAGTGAGTCGCCGAAGGATGGCCCAATTAAGATTCGTTTGGGGATTTGGGATTCTGAGTTGGGTTCTGCAGTGAATGAGGTGATTTCCATTCCTGTGACCAAGGGAGTCAAAGGCCAAAAAGAATCTCGTAATGTTGCCGTTCAAGGCAAGGCAGCGATCGATGTTCGGGCAGCGGCGTCAGATACAGCGGCGGTGCTGGGACAATTGAAACCGGGTTCGGTGGTTCGCAGTGAAGCCGTGTTCGGCAAAGGGTTTCGCCGGGTACGCGTGGGAGACGGTTATGGGTATGTTGCATTTGCCTCAGTCAAACCGCGCAAGGCCAGAGTGAGCAAAAAACCGATGAATTGGCTTGTTGGTCAGGCAGCACCTCTGATTACCCTAAGCGATATGGAGACGCGTCTTTCCGGCAAGTCTCTGAAGTTTTCGACGATCATTGAAGATGGTCAGGGTCTCAATGACATGTATGTTTACGTGAATGATAAAAAAGTTCTTTATCGTTCGCTCTCTGAAGTCTCCGCAATCGATGGTGTATTCAAGGTCGAAGTTCCAATGGACCTTCCCATTGAAGATGGCTCAAACATTGTCACCATTGTTGTTCGCGAGACAAAAGAGTTGATCAGTCGCCGTGTTTTTGGGGTCTACCGTGACGGAGCCGACACCATGGCTGGACGGGACGCTTCAGACAACACTCGATCCCATCAATAAGTTTTGAGCTTCAATGGGTCATGAATCGAATGGAATGGATGCAATAGGATGAAGGGCTTTATTCTGGCGGCGGGTTTTGGAAAACGGATGTTACCCATTACCGAAAACACGCCCAAACCGCT
>CAZZDT010000750.1:0-2906 GCA_964652435.1 uncultured Bdellovibrionales bacterium | reverse complement strand
GCTCGAGCCGTCATGGGCGGCCACTCCAATAGCCGTGCAATCACCGCCACCGTCGCCAACCACCCAGAGGATACCGTCCGGGGTAATTGTCGCCGCAGGAGCAGATTGGCCCCCAGCAAAAATATCCATGGGATTGAGTGTGAGCCATTGGGCACCGTTCCAGCGCCTCACTTCTACGGCCGAATTGGAACGCCATGTGACGACCATGTCTTCGGTGTTACGTCCAAAATAGGTGACCCGATCGGACTCAATGGATGTGATCTCAATTGACTCAGTCAGGTCAATCCAGGCTCCGTCTACAAGCGTTTGAACGTGAAAGCGTTGAGTCGAACCGCCGGTGGAACTGATGAATGTGGCTACGAGTGTGCCGTCCAAAAGGCGAGATAATGAAGAGTCGTGAAGAGTGGTATTGGCACTTAATGTGATGCCCTCTCCAAGCTGACGCCAAGTTGGGATGTTCCACTCCCATGAATTCGTTGCAATTGTATTCCCGGCAGGATCGGAGACACCTTCGTTGACGCTAAGGGTCAGTGTGTCCGGCACAACCCATTCGGCATCCGGCGTGAGGATGAGTTGAGTCCCATCCGTCGAGAGTTGGACCGAGAGGTTGATGCTGTCTTGGTTGGTTGAGGCAAGGGCAAAACTGGAGTCTGTGAGGCTTGCGGGATCAATGGGTTCGGAGAAGGTGAGTTCAATCGGATCATTGATGCTGACGTCGGTGCCAGGTGCGGGGCTGATGGAGAGAACCTCTGGAGTGGTGCGGTCGACGGTGATCTGAACTGTATCGCTGTCGAATGTTTCATCGTCCAGGACTGCACGTGCCCCGATCGCATAGGTGCCTTCGGCCACGGAGCTTGAGTCCCAATCGGCCTGGTAGAGTGTGGTGAGACTGGCAAAACTCACCCCATCTTTGAGTAAATCCACGCGCTCTGCGGAGCCACCGGTCACGCTTACTTGGATATTGACGATGCCGTTGGTTGCAAGGTCCCCACTGGGTCTCAGAAGTTTGACTTCGAGTGCTTCGGAGCCCGTGTCACCGTTGCAACTCATCAAAATGCAGAGCCCTGTCAAAAAACTAAGCCTTCTCACGAATATCTCCTAAACGCCCCTCGGCGCATGCAAGCCCATAAAGAGCTTATACGCGCTGCCACGAAATTGGCTAGCTTTGTGCGTCATTGGTCGATCTAGAGCGAATTTTAGCACTGATCTTGGGGGTGACTAGTGGAATCAGACCGTTGGCGATACTCGCTTGTCGTTATATGGTGGTTTTTCAGAGTTTGGGCTTGTGGTTGCCAGGCTCTGATAGCCGAAACCTTAGAGGAGGCGACCGGGCTCTCATCGTTACCGCTTAGTGACAAGATGTGATGGGTGAAGTTCGTAATGTCGTATGAAACTCGAGATGACACGAATGAATCGATATCAATTTATCCAATGTGCAAGCATTGGGATTTTCTCAATTATTTTGATGGTACTCAGTGGTTGCACAACCCCCGGGGGTGAGTGCTCGGAGCTCTACGGGTGTGCCTCGGGCTCTATCTGCGTGGATGGTGCCTGCAAGGTGATCTGTAATGGCGACGCCGATTGTGCCGAAGGCGACCGCTGTCGCTTAGGTGTATGTGTACCACCCAGTGAACTCACAGGCTGTGGCAACGGCTTGGTGGATCCAGGGGAAGAGTGTGACGATGCCAACGTCGACAACACCGACAGCTGTTTAAATTCTTGTGTGTCAGCAGTCTGCGGCGATGGTTTCATCCAGCGCGGCACGGAAGAGTGCGATTTGGGTTCAGGGTTAAACCAAGATGATGGTGCCTGCACCAGTACCTGTCAGCAGGCAGTGTGTGGTGATGGTTTTATCCACGCGGGCGTTGAGACGTGTGATGAAGGTGAAAACAACAGCGATGATTGGGCAGTGGCTTCACACTGCAACAGCACCTGTGATGGCGTGGGACCTTTTTGCGGTGATACCATTGTAAGTGATGGTGAAACTTGTGACGGCGACTGTGCCACAACATGTGATGATTTCAATGCGTGTACAGCCGACGCTATGAATGGCGCAGCTGAAAGCTGTGATGTTGTTTGTGAAAATGTGGCCATTACTGCCTGTAACGATGGCGATGACTGTTGCGCTCCGGGTTGTAACAGTGAAACCGATTCAGACTGTCCCGAGTCACGAGCATTTCTGGGCCATGTGCGCCGCTTTGAGCAAGTAAGCAGCTGCTTCACCAGTACAGGGAATGGTTGTGTAAGCAACGATGGATGCTGTGGTGCAGGTTGTACGGTCGACAATGACAACGATTGTGTCGGTGTGTTTCAGTCTGGAATCACCGTGCGTATGGCCGGTACCGACGAGACCGGTCAAAGCTACGATATTCAAGCTCCAGAATTGAGCGGCGCCGACGGCCAGTATGAAGTTTATGGCTACATTGTAAACAGCGGCGATTTACAAATGAAACTGAGTCCATCTGGCTCGGCAACGGCGGGTGACTCCATTGCACCGGCAGCTGGCTACGCGAACCCGCAGTTGGTGCCCTCGGGAAGTGGACCCTACGAGGACACGCCTTTTGACCCGTTTTATGCAAGCTTCGATTGGCTTGCGACAGTAGCGGCCGAGTGCGGTGTGGTTGATGACCCAACTGAAGCTGCTATCAACAGTTTGTTTTTAACCAAGTCTAGCTTGGTAGGGCAGCTGGTGGATGCCAACGGCGATGGAGCCAGCGGTGTTCCCGCATATGGCATCAGTGTCTCGATGATGCGCCAGGGCAACAAGCTTAACAACCGTACCGGCGAAACTTGTTTTCTTGAAATGGGTAGCGATGGTGTACTGCACGGAACGAATGCAGCCACGTCACGCCCAGGTGGTTACTTTGCTCTTTTTGGGCTCCGTGGTTCCAACGACACTGGCAATG
>CAZZDT010000749.1:0-2907 GCA_964652435.1 uncultured Bdellovibrionales bacterium | reverse complement strand
CCGCCAAGTTGCGAGCCATTCTGCAGGTACCGCAACCGGCAGGGCAAAGGCGCCGCCTAGGCTTCCAAATGCTCCCACGCAACCATTTTTAAGTGCCTTTCTACTGACCACCAACTTTGCAAGGTCGTCTTTGCTTAAGTGGGGATTTTCTCTTTTGAGTTTATCTACGTAGTCGCGGATATGCGTTGGATCTGTTGTGACCACACGTTCAACAACTTTTGTGAGAACGCCTTTGAGGTCTTGGAAACGTTCTCTAAGTATTTCTCGGCTGGCAACCAGATCCGTAGCCATCAGGCTTCTCCGATGAAGGGCGTGCAACTTTCATAGTGGGAACCTTGAGCAGTGCTGTCAATCCACCTCTGCGTTGCCCGTAGGAGATTTTGGTGTCTTCAAGCTTGAGATACGAGGCTTGCTGGGGCCAGGGTTCTAACATTGAAGGCCGTGCTGAGTGAACTATCTTATTGAAATAATTGAGCTTTGTGGGTCTGGATCATTTTAAGAGGTTTTCGAAGTCACTCTACGCAACAAATCTACCTTCGAGTCGATAATGTTGTTGTAAGAAAGAGGAGAATTCAATGCCGGGAATTTTTGGTTGGATGCCGCCAGCGTGGCGAGCACATGTGGATGGTGAGACTGAGGTTGCTTCGAGCCGTGTACATATGGATGCCAATTTGGATCCGCGCGCCTCTTTGAGCAGCAGAGTGACTGCCACAGCCGGCGATTCACATACCGAAGGAACCTTGTCGTTACATGCCGATGAAGCAACTTCCGCGTTGGGTGGTTCGCTGCACGGGGAAACCCGTTTGGATGATGGGACGCGCATTCATGGAAGTGTGAGCGGTGACAATCAAGGCCGATTGGAATGGTCTTCTGGTGCAGACCGAATACGCGCAAATGGTTCGGATTCATTTACCATGCGAGGTGATGGATTGGATATCGATGCGAACGCCAATGTGGAACATCGTTTCAGTGATAGCTCTACGGTGAGAATGTCGGGAGACCGATGGGCAGACGGACGTTCTCGTATAAGTGGAGAAGCAGAGCATTGGTTGGGTGATACTTCTAGGCTGCACGTATCTGGTGAGCGAAGCAACGATGGACGTACCTCTCTCAATGGTGAAGTGGAGCATGCATTCGGACCCAATACTGATCTTCGTTTTGCAGCCAACCGTGAAGATAATGGGCGGGTGGGTTTTCATGGTGATTTGGAACACCGTATGGGTGATTCAACAACCCTAAGGGCTGGACGTCGAAGCGACGGCACTGTTCATGGCGGCGGCCGTTTTGCATCAAACGGCAACAGCGCCAATGTTGAAGGTTCTTGGTCTGACACCGCTGGTTTTCGCGGCAGTCTCGATGGCTCGACCCATTTGGGGAATACCGGATTATCTGGCGGGATACGCCATGGATCGGGTGAGAGTGAATTGACTGGTCGTTTTACGACACAGCTTTCTTCTTTGTTCGGCTCCTCCATCGATTCCGACTTAGGTGGTCATGGTGGGCTAACGTTTAGAGCTGGGGAAGCACTCACGCTGGGGCATGATGAAGTAAGTACTCTCCGCCGAAATGCATTGGGCGGATTGAGCCAAGATTATCGATTTGTTGAATACGGTATCCAAGCCAAAGCGGGTGCCAATGCTCGCATGTCACTGCCTTTTGGAGCAGGTCAACTCACTACAGGAATGTCTGCCGGGCGAGAGTATGATGTTTCGTTTGTGGCTATGAGTCAGGACCCAAGCTTTGCGAAAACGCCTGAAAGGGCAGACTGGGCAATTCCAGGCACGGTTTCGAGTGTTTTGGAGTTATCGCCCGGTGAGAGTTTTCGTTTGGTTGGGCACATGAATCATGGTGTGCAGGCTGATGGACGGATGTCTGCCAGGCATGGTTTCGCAAGTGCCACAGCATCAACCAATAATGACTATGTGCTAAGCGGTGAAACATCTGTGGAGGTTCTGAGAGGCGTAGGCAAGAGTGTAAGGCTTGTCGTAAGTGCCTTGGACACTCACGAGCAGTCCCATCAATTCAAGATTCAGATTGGTACGAATACTGATTTAAGTGGCATGGCGAATTCGCCAGCTGAAGATATGCTGGCACGGGCAGCCCAAGGTGCTTTGGACGATTGGTTGGGTGCGGGTATGCAAAATTCTTGGGTGGGTACCGAGAGAGATAACCGCTTGATGGATGTCAGCTTGGACTTAAACGAACCCATTGTGGGAGAGGCCTATGAAAAAGCCTTAGCTGGCAACTGGAGTCAGTTACGAGATTTGGCCAAGCAGGGGCATCCAGGTGTGGAGATGAACCGTTTTATCTTCTCTTCAATTGATGAAAAAACAGAAACGGTTTCTCATTTTGCATTTGGCCGCCGTCATGGCGAGACCACCACAGAAATTATTGAGCATGCGGATGTGTTCTCAGATGGGGCTCATTTTGGCGTAAGAACAGAGCTGGATGTTTCAAGTACTGAAACAGCCGACTGGTTTAAGCATCATACGTATGATGTTGAAGATTTCACGAGAACTGTTTCGGCCAGCCGTGAGGGAACACTGGGTGCAATTAAGCCTCAGGACCATTGGCTTGCTTGGAGCCATGAAGCGCGTGAAGAGTTTACTTCAGTAGATGCTCTGTGCAGAGGTCTCGGTGTAGCAAGATTTTTGATGCGAGGGGAAAGCGCAGCGCAGCTTTTAGATTATGAGACGAAAATTAAACGGGTAGCTCCTCGAACCCGTATGTGGCTTGGACCCCGTAACGAACTGTCGAAAACCACTTTGAAAATAAAGGTTACCATTGATGAGACTGGTTTAAATGCTTTGGTGGGTCGCACCGATAAGGATTATTGGAATGTTTATGCCCAAGCATGGCGTTCGATTTATCCTGACCGTCAGCTGCCTGTTTGGGCCGACCCAATCC